>JAYTLG010000274.1:0-16169 GCA_043729555.1 Cytophaga sp. | reverse complement strand
GTAGAGCGCATCATGGCACGCATGTACGATTGGTATTTGTCGGGTGCAGGTTTTCCTTCACCATCCACAACTGTTGCCGAACCGATGTTTGAACCTTGGTCCATATAAATGGAATCGCAGGCAATGGAAATCAATGCACCTGCAGACGCTGCATTTTTATTGATGTACACATATACAGGTTTGGGATATTCTAACAATAGCGTCCGTATCTTATCGGCATCTGTAAGCGCGCCGCCGTAGGTATCCATGTCGATGATGATGTAGTCGGCACTGTCTGCGGTAGCTGCTTTTAAACCGAGTTCCACAAAATGCGACATTTGTGGATCAATTTCTCGACGTATTTGTATGACCGATACCTTTTGCGCCCCCGCTTGAAAGCCAATAATCAAAAGAAAAAGTACGAGTATTAAGCTATTTTTTTTCATGTTTATTTAATATTGAGGGGCTAGATAAAAATAAGTTCGGATTTTTTTACACTTTAATCCCTTACACTTTACACTTAATTCCCCTACCTTTGACCTAAATTTAATAAAATATACCTATGTCTGTACATACTCCGGCGTTTTCTAAACTATTTACGGGTACAATCTGGAAAATTATTGCGGATAGCAACAAAGAATTGCTTTTTGTGGAAAGTCGAGATGGAGATACACGCAAAGCTGTTTTTACTGCGATTGATGTTAAAACAAAAAAAGTATTGTGGGCCGATCAACCCATTTTAGATCCATGGTGGAGTAGCTTAAAGACAGCCGAAAATGGAAATGTATTGATTGTAAAATTCAATGATCCTGAAATGCCCGAACAAAGAGGCTTTGCAGTGGTTGATGGGACAACAAGCAAGCTGAAATGGGGGCGCGAAGATGCACAAGTAATGCATACCGATGCTACGGGTATTACCGTTTCAACCACTGCTGGTGAGGAAAGTACCTATGCTAAGTTGGATTGGAACACGGGCGCGGTATTGAATGACGTATCGATAAAAGAATTATTTTCAAATTTCAATAAGAAAGCGAAAGATGCATCGTTGGTAGATTATCCGTTTCATTTCGAAGAAGAAAATTCCTTTTTTACTAAAATTCAGGAATATATTGAAATAATAGCTAAGCATAAGGCAGTTCGAATGATAGAATATTTGGAGAAAGGCGATAAGGTGCTGATTTCTTATTATATTTACGAAGCAGAAAAACTGGCAAATTACATGCTTGTTGCCGATGAAAAAGGGACTTTGTTGTTACAAGAGAAACTGCGCGGCGAATTAACAGGTATTGGAATGGACACCTTCTTCGTTTTGAGTGAACAATTAATTGTAGTAAAAAATAATAATGAATTACACGCGTATGTTATTAAATAAAGTAGTCAACCGTATTTTTTTAATCGTACTTCTTACACTGTCTGCTGTTACGTTTTCGAACGCATCTGTATGTGATTCGATTGGTGTTGAAAGAAAAGATGGTAAATTATTTATTTTACACCGCATCACTTCGGGTGAAACCTTATATTCCATTTCAAAAAAATACAATGCTTCGGTCGATGATTTGAAAAAAGCAAATCCCGAATGGTCGGCAGGTTTAAAGGTAGGACAAATTGTTAAAGTTCCTACAACATTACCTGCAACATCAACCCCAACTACAACTGCTTCTTCATCTTCTCAAAAGCACGTTGTTGCAGCAGGTGAAAGCTTGTACAGCATTGCCACAAAATACAATATTTCTGTAGATGAATTGAAAAAAGCGAATACGGGACTTACGTCTTCAATTCGTGTTGGGCAAGAATTAATTATTCCTTCGAAAGGTGGAGCAACAACGACGACAACTGCTGCTAAGCCTGCCGAACCAGTAACTGCAACAAAAGGTACGATTGATCATACTGTAGCCTCTGGCGAGACCTTGTATTCTATTGCTAAAAAATACAGTATAAGTGTTGACGATCTTAAAAAAGCAAATCCGGGCATCGGTTCGTTAAAAGTAGGGCAGGTTGTTAAAGTGCCAGGCGTTGCAGCTACAACCGCTGTTGTTGCTGGTAAAACTACTATAACAACAACAACGACTACAACTCCAAAGCCTGCAACGACTACTACACCTACAACCCCTGTTGCGTCTACAAATGTAGAAGCGGATACAATTCAATTGCAACAAGATAAAGCGCGTTTGGAGACAATGCAAACTCAAACACCTCCAACTAAAACAGTTCCTGCATCGGACTTTAAAAAAATAACGGAGTCTGGTTTTGCAGATGTAATGGCCGACAACCTTGATACTCCAAAGTATTTGGCCTATCACAAAACGGCACCAGTTGGTACCATCATACAATTGTTAAATGAATCGAATGGCATTAAAGTATATGTACGTGTGGTTGGTAAATTAACCGATACGGGTACAGATGGCAAAACGATTATTCGTATTTCTAAAAAAGCATACGATCGTTTGGGTGGCACGGGAACTCGATTTGCTGCTACATTAATGTATATTCCGTAATTCGAACATCGATCATAACATGTTGCAAAATCCAAATTTCAAACGGCCCGCCGTATGGAATTTGGATTTTGCTTTTGATGACAAATTACTTACTAGTTGGACCACAAAAAGTAGTCTGATCAAGTATCGTATTTGTCAGACCACTTTTTTGTGGTCCGACAAATGATCTTTAGCATGCAGCCATACCAACTATTATTAACTTAGATTGCCATGAATAAGTATTCCAGAGATGTGTTGTTTGACTTACTTGAATCCAAGTACAAGCAATACAATACAACAGATTTTATTGCACTCGATCCTGTTTGTATTCCGCATCGATTTTCGAAACAGGAAGATATTGAAATCATGGGTTTTATTGCGTCGATACTTGCTTGGGGACAACGTAAAACCATTATCAATAAATGTACGGACTTGATTGAACGCATGGATGGAGCGCCGCATCAATTCATCATGCAACATCAGGATGCCGATTTGAAACAGTTGGAAGGCTTTGTACACCGTACGTTTAACGATACCGACTTGTTGTATTTCATTTTTATATTGAAAGAAATGTACACAGAATTTTCTTCCATGGAACAAGTATTTTTGCAAGGTATGGACAAAAAATCGGATAATATTGAAGGTGGATTGATTGCGTTTCGGAAGTATTTTTTCTCGTTTGAACATCCAACTCGTACACTCAAACACATCTCTTCTCCCGCAACCAAATCGGCCTGCAAACGACTCAATATGTTTTTGAGATGGATGGTACGACAAGATAAGAAAGGTGTTGATTTTGGTATTTGGAAACAGATACAGCCTGCTCAATTGATTTGCCCCTGCGATGTACACGTTGAACGCATGGCACGACAATTGGGTTTAATTCAGCGGCCGAAGCCAGATTGGGCCATGGCAGTAGAGTTGACCAACAACCTCAAAAAGTTTGACCCCAAAGATCCAGTTAAATATGATTTCGCCTTGTTTGGAATGGGAGTGATGGAGGGGTGGAATGAATTATAAATTATGAATTAGGAATCGCGTCGGAGCGGTTAAATTTTTTGGTACTAAATCATAAAACAATCAAATTATCCGCTTAAATTGAATTGCAACCTCCCAGCAATTAGTTCCCTCTTTTTATGAATATAAACCGTCTTTTTTATTTACTGCTTGTATGTATATCGCTGCTTTCATGTAAAGAAAATTTGCATACAACACATGTCGAACGTGCATATTATTATTGGAAGAATGCGACAAGTAGTTTAACTGCTGATGAATTGAATTACATACAAAACGATTCGATTGAGAAATTGTATGTCAAATTTTTTGAAGTTGAAATCGATTCTATCTTAGGTACGATACCTACAGCGAAAACAAATTTGGGAATAAATTTTTGGGGATTTGAAGGCAAAGATTCCATTTATAAAAATCGTATCGAAAAAATTCAAATTATACCAACGGTATATGTACGCAATAATGTGTTGTTGAATACGAGCAAAGGTGCCTTGGATACGCTTGCCGATAATATACTTTTCCTAACAAATAAATATTTTACAGATTATTATAGATCCATAACGACACCATTTTCAGAACTTCAACTAGATTGCGATTGGACGCCTACTACACGCGATAATTATTTTTATTTGTTGAAGAAAATAAAAGAGTTGTCTGGGAAGACCATCTCTGCCACACTACGCTTGTATCCCTATAAGTATCCCGACAAGATGGGTGTATTGCCTGTAGATAAAGCCATGTTGATGTGCTACAACTTAAACAATCCGTTGAGTAAAAAAACAGAGAATTCAATTTTGGAAAATAAAGTTCTTGAGTCGTATTTGAAGGATGTGAAAAAATATCCCATACATGTAGATATTGCTTTTCCCGTTTTTAATTGGGTGCTCTTATATAAAAACAATACCTATTCTGGAATCATCTATCCTCAGTTGACGACTAGGTTAAAGGACTGCTTGAAACAGATCGAAGATAATTGGTTTGTGGTTGAAAAGGATATCTTTATATATGAAAATAATATATTGTTAAAAGCAGGCGATAAATTAAAAATCGAAGAGGTGAGTACCGAAACATTGAAAAAATCGATTGCCTCCATTCAAAAATATGTTGAACTAAGCGATACAACAACGGTAACGTTATTTCATCTCGATGAGCAGAATTTAAAACAATATTCCAATGAAACGATTCATTCTTTTTATACTGATTTTACTGAGTAGTATCAATACTGCTTTGGCCTGTGGATTTTATCCCTATGGTGAAAATGTGCGCTTCACTATGTTTAATCCTATGTTTTCGAAGTTTAAAGAATTTGATGAGTTTAATTATTCATCCAATAGTTTTATGCCTAGATACGAATGGAATGAAAAAGATACGATTGTTGATTACAGATTAGATGAAAATTTACTGTTATGGAGTGCCCGGTACAATAATGTTGTTTCGCTTACTGAAATTAGTCATGCAATTTATGAAACGAGCCCCGAAGAATTTGTATCAACGTCTTCAAATGCATTTATAAAATTGCTGTTTAAGAAAAACGACTTGGCTGCAATTTCGTATGTAACGTTTGCTAAAAGATGCAGTGATTATAACATGCGATTTGAAGATCCATGGGAGCGTTATGGGTATGCAACCATTCCTGGCCGAAAAAAGTTGATTGAAGAAGCGTTTAAAATCGTTTCAACGTTAACCGATAACGATCTTGTTTCTCGCTATACATTTTTAGCCATTCGTTTGGCGTATTATAACAACGAACCTGCTTTGGTGCAAAAACTGTATGCGAGTCATTTTGATATCTATAAAATACGTAAAAATTGTATTGATTATTGGAGCATGTATTTTCTATGTATAAGCGAAAAGAATGCAGCCAAGGCAAATTACTATGCCGCTCAGGTTTTTTCTAATTCTGCAGAAAAACGATTTATGGTGAGTCAGCAATACAACACAACGGTACCTATCGATAGTACCTTACAATATGCCAAAACAAATAAAGAACGCGCAGCGGTTTGGTTATTAGCAGGTGTTAAAAATCCTTGGATGGCTTTGTCGTGCATGGAAAAAATGTATGCACTTGATCCAAATTCAACAGGCTTAAGTTTTTTGTTGTTGCGCGAAATAAACAAACTCGAAGATTGGATCTATACACCGTTATATACTGAGTTTGCACCTTCTGTTGATTTTGAAAATTGGGGAGAACAGGGGAGTGTATCCTACGATTCGATTTACAAAGAACGTATCCGAAAAGATCGACTGTACGCGTCTAAGGTATTGACTTTTGTGAAAAAAGTAAATATGTCAACGGTACATTATCCAGAATTTTGGAAGGCGTCAAAAGTCTATTTGTATGTAATGACGGAACAATATCAAGAGGGATTAAAGGAAGTGAACAATCAAGCTGGTATCACGAAAAAGGATGTACACATTGCAGATCACTTAGCGATGTTAAAGGCATTTTGTGAACTTGCGTTACAACCCAGGGGGGCAACGGTTTTAACGCCTAGTATTAAACAGGAAATCTTAAATCAACAGGCGCATAACAATCCTGAATTTATTTTTGCGCTTTCAAAAGAATTGGAATTTAGAGGAAATACAACGGATGCTACCGTGCTGATGTCAAGTTTAAATCAATCCTTCGGAAGTAATGAAGAATATGAATGGGAGCAAGATATTTTTTGGCGAACACGAAATGGGTCGTATTTGGTATATGGAAATTTTTATACCAATTACTTTGACTACATCGATTATCAATATTCGATTGAGCAAATTAAAGCACTTATCAATCGTGTTGAAAATACCAATGGAAAGGATGCCTATAGTGTATGGGCATATACTGTATTGCGTAAAGATTTGGGACGACTGTATGATTTGACTGGCACCAAGTGCATGCGTAAAAATGATTTGTCTTCTGCTTTGTATTATTTCAAACAGGTGCCAGATTCGATTTGGAATACCAACCCATATACGTATTTGGATGCAAATCCATTTTACACAAATTTCTATAATGAACACACAGTTTCAGTAGCAGACACCATTACATACAATAAAGTCACCTTGGTAAAAACCTTAAAAAAATATTTACAGCTAGCAAATAACCCTGAAACCAAAGACCGAGATTATTATTATTTCTTAGTAGCCAATTGTTATTTGAACATGACGTATTATGGTAACTCTTGGGTTATGAAGCGTTATGCCTGGTCATCTGGTGGCATGTGGGAGCGTGAAAAGAAAAATGATATTGATTATGCAGAAGTTTCGATTGCGAAACAATTTTATTTAAAAGCAAAACAACAGAGTAAAACGAAGAAGTTTGCAGCCCTTTGTTTACGTATGGCGGGTCGGTGCGAGAAATATTTTTTAATGAATAAGCACGACCGATGGGCGCATAGAGATGACGGAAAAAGTTTTGAAGATGTACTCTTTGATGAAAATAAATATTACAAACAACTTCAAAAAGAATATCCTGATGATTATGATGAATTGTTGAGCAATTGCGAATCTTTCACACCGTATTTTGCAGCACGGAGATAATTATGAATTCGTAATTACATTAGCGAATGTATATCGAACGCTCCAAGGGTTTTAAACCCTTGGAGCGTTTTGTTTAAGAGTGAAGTTTGAATATTGGTGATTAAAAATGGCAAGATGGATGCTACGAAAAATAATTGCGTTCTTTGCGCTTCTCCTTTGCGCTCCTTGCGGTTAAATTCTTACCTAAAGGAACGCAAAGGTTGACCATTCTACGTCATCAACAAATACGCTTTAATATATTCGTTCAAGTCACCTGCGAGCACGTTGTCTACGTCGGTACGTTCAACGCCTGTACGCACATCTTTGATTAATTTGTATGGGAATAAAACGTAGTTGCGTATTTGAGAACCAAAATCAATTTTCTTTTTTGCTCCTTCAACCGCCGCTTTTGCTTCGTCTCGTTTATCGATTTCAATTTGGTACAAGCGCGATTTCAATAATTTCAAGGCCTTGTCTTTATTCATGATTTGAGAACGCTCTTGTTGACATTCGATGATTAAGCCTGATGGTTTGTGTTTTAAACGCACCGCGGTTTCAACCTTGTTTACATTTTGTCCACCCGCACCACCTGCTCTAAACGTATCCCATTCGATATCGCCCATATTGATTTCGATGTTGATGGTATCATCCACTTCTGGATACACATAAACCGATGCAAACGATGTTTGGCGTTTACCATCTGCATTGAACGGAGAGTCACGAACCAAGCGGTGTACACCAATTTCAGATTTTAAATTTCCGTAAGCAAAGGGACCTTCAATTCCCAAAGAAGCAAATTTAATACCTGCAACTTCGCCCGGTTGATTTACAATTTCACGAACGGTATATCCATTTTTTTCACCCCACATAATGTACATACGCATTAGCATGTCTGCCCAGTCATTGCTTTCAGTACCACCTGCACCCGGGTTGATTTCAAGTACGGCACTCAACTGATCTTCTTCTGCACTCAACATTTTTTTGAACTCCAATTCTTCCAACACTTTTGCAACAATGGCAAACTCCGCATCCATCTCTTTGTCGTCGATGTCACCAGCTTGGTAGAATTCATTTAATGCTTCAAGGTCGCCTAGTTTGGTAACAAGCGCATCGTATGGGTCGGTCCATACTTTTTTATTTTTTATACTACGTAGTAATTTTTCTGCTGCTTTGGAGTCGTCCCAAAATGTAGGCGCAAGCGACAACTCTTGTTCCGCTCTAATTTCCTCCATCTTCGTATCGTAACCAAGATATCCTCGTAACGCATGAATGCTTGTTTTTAATTCTTTCAGTTGTTCGTTGGTCATGCTTTTAAATTAATCTGAATTGAGGTTATAAAGATACTGAAAAAATGCTTGGGATGTATGCTCCATCAGATGGTTTTGGATGCGTATATCTTGTTAATTATCTTTGTGTTGTATTGTAAGGACTTGTTTTTTAATCGATATTTGCGAAAACAACTATACACTTATAATCGTATATTGGATACAAACGAACTATGTTTACATGCGTAACCGATTCTTTTTAGTTTTTATACATTTATTTTTAGCATCATTCATCCCTGCAAGTGCGCAAAGCTTTGGGTCGGATATTGTCTTTCAGCAATTAACTTCTAAAGATGGATTACAAAATAATAACATATATAGCATACTGCAGGATGATTACGGGTTCATTTGGTTTGGCACTGAAAATGGCTTGCATCGGTACGATGGTTTAGCGTTTACATTGTTTGAACACGACCCTCTACTGAAAACAAGTATTTCAGGAAACCTGATTTTTAAAATAATTAAAGATAAGCAACATCAAATATGGATATGCAGCAACACAGGTTTCGATAAATATGATCCTGTAAAGAATGCATTTATTCATATTCCAATTCAAGAAAATACAACAAAAGGAATTGTATTGGATTATAATTTATATTGTCCAACCGCATTTGTACATTCGGATGGCAGTATTTATGTGAGCGAAGGGTATAAGGGAATTTTTAAAGTCAATACACATACCAATCAATTAGAAAAAGTATTTCTGAAAGATACCTTAGGGCAAGCCAAAGATTTGGGTATCGTAACAGCAATCTGTGAAACAGAGAATGGCAACATGTGGTTCGGTACTAAAAATGATGGCTTGTATCAAGTTGAAAAATCTTCCTTCACCGTCCACAAATATTTTCAACTAAATTCCTCTATTCATTCACACATTTTTTTTGATGTATTTAAAGGTGCTCAAGGTCGTTTGTTTGTAGCAACCGATAAGGGAATATATCTCTACAATGAGTTACGCAATATATTTGTATTGGTAGATAATCGGAGTGCTTTTTCAATTACCGAAACAACATCTGGTGACATCTGGTTTGGAACCAATAACGATGGCATATTGGTTTTGAAACAAGGTCAAAAAACAGTTTTTCATATAGAAGCAAATGAAACGAGTTCGTTTGCATTGAGTTCGAATAATATTAGAGCTATTTACGAAGATGTTCAACAAAATATTTGGATAGGTACATTCAAAGGTGGTATTAATTACATCTTAAAAAATAATCATGCTGTTTTTAATTCTATTAAAAGAAATCCTGCATTATCCAATACGCTTTCATTTAATTCAGTTGATGGTATATTAGAAGATCGATTGGGCAATTTATGGCTTGGTACAGATGGTGGAGGTTTAAATTTTTTGAATAAACAAACCAATCAATTCAAGTTATATGATGGTACAGGAGTAGGTGCTCCTTATAAACCATTAAAGTCGGCCTTAACTATTTTTGAAGATAGCGAAGGAATTATTTGGACAGGCGGCTATTTAGAAGGCTTGTGTAAATTGGATAAGAAACGAAATGTTTTTGATCGATATGAAAACGTGACAAGTGATCCAACATCCATCGGTAGTAATGATGTACGCTGTATTTTTGAAGATCGTAACCATGATTTATGGATTGCTACAAATGGCGGTGGTTTAAATTTGTTCGATAAAAAAACGAATACCTTTAAACGATATACACCACAGTCTGCCCAATCGATGGGCATTGCAAGTAATTACTGCCTTACAATTTTTGAAGATACACAACAACGACTATGGGTTGGTACCTACGAAGGTATTAGCATCATAAATAAAGATCGAACTGCTGTTAAAAATTATAGAAAGGAAGACAAAAGTCATTCCTTAAGTAGTAATTGGATTTATTGCATCTACGAAGATCATACAGGCAGAGTGTGGATTGGTACAGATTATGGCTTAAATCTATTTGATGAAAAAACGGGCTTGTGTACCGTGTATCTTAAAAAAGATGGTTTGCCCAATAATGTTATTGCGGGTATTCTTGAAGATGAACAGGGAGGTCTATGGATAAGCACCAATGGTGGTCTTTGTAAGTTTGATCCCGATAAAAAAACATTTTCTAATTTTACAATGGAAGATGGTTTACAAGGAAACCATTTTAATGTAAGTGTTGCATTCAAAAATAGTAAAGGTGTCTTTTATTTTGGTGGTACGAAAGGGGTAACGTATTTCAATCCAAATAAAATTATTGTAAATGAAAATCCGCCTCCTGTCTATATTACCGATATACGCATTGCAGATTCAATCTTGTACGTGTCTGATGCCTTGAATCATGCACAGTCCACTACCATAAGTGTTGAGTACAGGGATGCTGTTATGCTTACATTTAATTTTGTTGCATTGAATTTTATTAGTTCCAATAAAAATAAATACAGTTATTTTTTAGAAGGATTTGACACCGATTGGCATAGTACAAATAATGTTCCATCTGCAACGTACACAAACTTAGATCCGGGTAGGTATGTCTTTCATGTAAAGGCATCAAACAATGACGGTATTTGGAATAACGATGGTGCTTCTCTTATTCTTATTGTTCTGCCACCTTGGTATAAAACGTGGTGGTTCCGAGTGTTTGTAGGTGCTTTTCTGTGTGCGATCGTCATAAGTATATATCTTATTCGGGTACATTCGATTAAACAAAAAAATATTTTTTTACAAAAAGAAATTGATTCGCGTACCTTGAAATTAAAGGACGCAAATGACGAGTTGATTAAAAACAAAACTGATTTAGAGAAATTAAATCAGATTAAAAATCGTTTTTTTACAATCATTGGTCATGATTTAAAAAATCCTGTTTCAGCATTGACGATGTTAACAGAATTGTTTGAAAAAGAATTTTTGGATACGTCAAGTCCCGATCAAAAACAATTTATTACGTACATATCTAAAGCCTCAAAAGAAATTAGAGATTTGGTCTTGAATTTATTTGAATGGGCAAAAACGCAGACAAATTCAATTTACATAGACAAAACATCTGTACAAGTTGTTAAAAGTTTTACAACGGTATTTGAGTTGCTCGCCTTGCAAATCCAACAAAAACAAATAAACGTTACCGTTGAAATTGAAAAACATATTTTTATTTCTGCCGATAAAAATATGTTTGAAACGGTCATTCGAAATATTGTAAGCAATAGTATCAAGTATTGTAATAGGTATGGCAGTATTGATGTAAAAGCATTTGCTCTAAATGAATGGGTTGCAATATCGATATCAGATTCTGGTATAGGCATGAAACCCCAAGTGGTAGAAAAATTATTTGATCTAGATAAGCAAGTCTCTATACCTGGTACAGAAGGCGAGTAGGGTACGGGCTTGGGGATGATTATTTGCAAGGAATTTGTTTTGTTAAATCAAGGTGAAATTGCTGTTGAAAGTGAGCTTGGTGTTGGTACACTATTTTATTTGAAATTTTTAAAATCAGACGCAAATACATTTGAAAAAATCGACAACAGCGAGCCACATATTTCAACCATCGATTTCCCTTATGAAAAAGAAGAAGCTGCTGAAAAAGTAGAAACGGAATTGGAAGAAAAGGGTATCTCAGAATTTGATAGTACGATTCCAACGGTTGTAGTTGCGGAAGATAACGACGAATTAAGGTTGGCAATTGAAAAAACGCTTGCGGTTCGTTTTAATGTGATTGCTGTTGAAAATGGTAAAGTTGCCTTGAAAATGATCCATAAAATTCTTCCCGATTTAATTATTTCAGATGTAATGATGCCAGAATTAGATGGCATTGCATTGAGTAAAAAATTAAAGAAAGAATTTAATACCTGTCATATACCAATTATTTTATTGACGACATTGGATGAAGACGAAGATAAAATTAAAGGAATTGAATCGGGTGCGGATGATTACATCATCAAACCTTTTAATGCTAAAATACTGCTTTCAAAAGCAATGAGTTTGATTGAGTCGCGTAAAACGTTGCAGCGCAAATTTGTATCCGATGTTCAGTCTGTACCGAGTGAAATTGCAATCACATCGATGGATGAAAAGTTTATTCAGGATGCCATAGCAGTTATTGAATTGCATATGGAGGATTCGGAATTTAACGTAGAACTGTTTTCAACAGCAATGCATGTAAGTCAATCCAGTTTATTGAGAAAGTTAAAGGGGATTACAGGACAATCCCCAAATCAATTTATAAGAAGTATTCGCCTGAAAAGAGCTGCGCAATTATTACAAGGTTCGAATTTTAATGTGAATGAAGTGTGTTATAAAGTTGGCTTTAATGATGTCAAGTATTTTCGTCAGTGTTATCAAAAACAATTTGGAGTAAATCCTGGTGATTCGAAGGATAGTTTTGAAAATTAAGTAATTACATATAATAAGTTTTTTATTTATTTACACTTGAAGGTTTTATCCCCCCTTATTGGCGGTTTTTTCACCCTAATTCCTTTTTTGGTTTCTTAGATTTACACAAGTTATTATTGTCTTAATACAATACTTCGAATTTCAATCTTTGGATTTAAATCAACTCTACGTGATGATTGTCGTAAAAATAAGAACTATGAAAAAACTATTACATTTATTTTTAATCGGTTTTGCTTTTCAATCTTTTGCTCAAGTCAGAGATACATATAGTGATACATGGGTTGCTGTAGACGATTTGAATCGAATGACTCCAGATAATTCATCAACAGGTGGACCGAAGTCTAATAAAACTGTTGGTTTATTTTATTATATATGGTCTCAAGAAACCCCCGCTTGGCCAATAAAAGATATTTCTAAAATTTTAGCTGGTCAGGATACCTGGGTAGGCGCACCACTTTTTCACCATTACGGACAATCCTTATATGGGTATTATTCAAGTCAAGATGAATTTGTAATTCGTAGACACATGCAAATGTTTGCGGATGCTGGTGTTGATTATATATTTTTAGATAATACAAATGGTCCAACTAATACATATGAAACAACCTATAAAAAGATATTTGCAATTTTAGATGATATGAAAGCCAAAGGTGTAAAAACACCAAAGGTTGCTTTCGCAGTTAATACAGATATGGATGGGACTATCCAAACTGTTTATGCTGCATTATATGCTCAAAATTTATATTCACAACATTGGTTTTATTGGCAAGGTAAACCCTTAATCTTGGGAACATACACTGGAAGCAATACTGCTATTTCAAATTTTTTTACATTCAAGCGTTCTTGGGCATGGACCTCTCAGCCTTGGTTTACCGCCAATGGGGGTAAAAATTGCTGGCCTTGGTTGGATGATTACCCTCAAAAGGCAGGTAGAGATGGAAATGGAGCTGTAGAGCAAATGTCGGTTGCCGCAGCGCATCATCCGCATGGTCAATATGCTATTGGAAAAAGTACTGGTGCTGATCGCACCCAAAATCCTGTATACGGAACCGATGGAAAATATTTTGGTTTGCAATGGGATAAGGCATTGCAAGTGAATCCACCAATGATTATGGTAACGCAATGGAACGAATGGATTGCACAGCGTTATATTAAAGGAGATCCGAACTTTAATCAACCAATTGATTATATGGCGCGCCAACCGATTTCAAATGGAGGTTCTCAGTTTGTGGATGTATATACTCCAGAATATTCAAGAGACTTAGAGCCTATGCGAACAGGGTATCGAGATAACATGTACTTGCAAATGGCAAATAATATTAGAAAGTACAAAGGTGCTAGACCATTTCGTCAAGCTACCAATCCGACATCTATTGCGATGAATACGAGTTTTGATCAATGGTCGAATGTTGGTCCTCTATACTTAGATGATATCAATGATGTGAAGGCGAGGAATCACGTGAGTTTCGGAAGTGATTTAACCTATACAAACAATACAGGCAGAAATGATATTGATGAAATGAAAATTTCATACGACAATACATACATTTATTTTTATGCCAAAACGAATGGGAATTTAACACCGCATACAGATGCTCGTTGGATGAATTTGTTGATTAACTCCGATGCCAATTATGCTACTGGTTGGGAAGGCTATGATTACATTGTTAACAATACAGTAAACTCTGCCACGTCAACAACGTTAAAGAAAAATTCTGGTGGAACGTTCTCATGGACGAATGCTCAAAACATCACATATACATATACTGGTAATGAAATTCATGTACGTTTACTTGCCTCGAGCTTAGGTATTAATACTGCCAATCCTTTTACCTTAGATTTTAAATGGGTTGACAACTCTGTACAATCTGGCGACATTATTGATTTATATGTAAATGGAGATGCCGCACCAAATAACAGATACAACAATAGATACATTGGTATAGGTGTGGTTAACAATCCTACTTCATGGGATTTTAATACAGCTGGGGATTTTGAAAATTGGGAAATGACCAACAATACAACAGGCGCTGCAAATGGTTATACATTGGCTGTTACTGTGACAGGTTCAGATCCTTATATTTTATCACCTGGAAGTTTGAATGTTTCTGCATCTCAATATCCATTTGTGTATGTACGCATGCGAAACTTTACCTCGCAAACGCAAGGCGAATTGTATTGGACAACAAATACCAGTACTGCTTTTGATGGTACCAAACATGTACTGTTTACGCTGCCACCAAACGATGGGAATTATTACGATGTGTTGATTCCACTTTCAGGTGTTGCTGCTTGGGTCAATACCATTACACAAATTCGAATAGACCCAATTGCATCTGGCAGTTCAGGCGAAATTCGTTATGATCATATCTCTTTTGAAAAAACGAATAAATTAGATTGTGCAGGTGTTTGGGAAGGTACGTCTACGCCAGTAACGCCAAGTATTTCAATTGCCCTAACAGCAGGAGCAAACCCAAGTTGTGAAAACAAGGCACAAACATTTACTGCAACCATCACAAATGGAGGACGTACGCCTTCTTATCAGTGGAAAGTAAACAATATAAATAAAGGTTCGAATACGGCTACCTATAATTCAAGTGCATTGTCCAATTCCGATGTTGTTACTTGTGTGTTAACATCGAATGTTGTTTGTGCAACGGCGGCGACTAAAACTTCAAATGCCATTACACTTACACGTAACGCAATTGTCACGCCAACCATCAGCATTGCACTAACAGCAGGCGCAAACCCAAGTTGTGCAGGTGATGCACAAACGTTTACTGCAACGAGAACGAATGGCGGTGCAACACCAATCTATCAATGGAAAGTAAACGGCACCAATACAGGAACAAATAGTGCAACGTTTACAAGTTCCACATTAGCGGATAATGCAATTGTAACGTGTGTGTTGACATCGAATGCAACCTGTGCGAGCACAGCAACAGCTACTTCAAATAATATCACACTTACACGTAACGCAGTAGTCACGCCAACAATCAGCATTGCATTAACAACAGGCACAAACCCAAGTTGTGTAGCTTCTTCGCAAACGTTTACTGCTACGCGAACCAACGGTGGTGCAACACCAAGCTACCAATGGAAAGTGAACGGAACAAATACAGGCACGAATAGTGTCACGTTTACAAGTTCAACACTTGCAGATAATGCAGTTGTAAGTTGTGTGTTGACATCGAATGCAAGTTGTGCAAGCACAGCAATAGCTACATCAAATAATATCACACTTATACGTAATGCCGTAGTTACACCAACAATAAGCATTGCACTAACAACAGGCACAAACCCAAGTTGTGTGGCTTCTTCGCAAACATTTACTGCTACGCGAACCAATGGCGGTGCATCACCAAGCTACCAATGGAAAGTGAATGGTACAAATGCAGGTACGAATAGTACAACGTTTACAAGTTCAACACTTGCAAATAATTCAGTTGTTACGTGTGTCTTAACATCGAATGCAAGCTGTGCGAGTACAGCTACTGCTACCTCAAACAGCATCACACAAATTGTAAAATCAATCCCTATTGTGAATGCTGG
>JAYTLG010000273.1:0-1702 GCA_043729555.1 Cytophaga sp. | reverse complement strand
GTTGGAATTAGAGTCAGGGAGTAATGATCCCATGGCGGTATTCTTAACAATTTCCATGATAGAAATAATATGGTCGTCGGAGGTATCCTATGGTGCCTTAGCCTTAAAGTTTTTAATGGAGATGGGTATTGGTCTTGTGATGGGACTACTTCTTGGGAAAGCAATTGTATTTATTATAAATCGATTGCGTATTCAGATTGAAGGTTTGTATCAAGTGTTTGTTTTTGCAGCCGCATTTTTTGTGTATGCCTCCACAAATATGATTCACGGGAGTGGTTTTTTATCGGTATACATTGCCGGTATGGTTGTTGGCAATCACAACATAGTTCATAAGAAAAACGTGTTTCGATTTTTTGATGGTATGGCTTGGATTGCTCAGGTAGTTATGTTTTTAACACTCGGTTTGTTGGTATATCCAAGTCATGTTTGGTTTTAGTTTCGTACAGAATTATCTATTTCTGTATTTTTAATATTGGTAGCAGGTCCCCTCGGCGTATTTATATCCTTGATTCCGTTTAAGTATAGCTTCAAGGAAAAACTATTTATTTCGTGGGTAGGTACCCATTATACTTGCAACATTTCCCTTGTTAGCGGGTATTGAAGAGGCACAATGGATTTTTAATGTGGTATTTTTTATTGTAATCACGTCTGCACTTCTTCAAGGTTGGTCCATTCCAATTGTTCTGAAATTATTGAATTTGAAAGATACTTCTACGGCTTTGATAACGTCGCCTACGGAGTTTCACCATTTGGATGAAGTGGATCGGGTACGTATCAATATGATTGTTCCCAATGACTCCCGATTCCACGATAAATCCATTGTGTCCATCAAAGAGTTGCAGGGCTGTTTAATTATTACCGTTAAAAGAGGGGATACTTTTTTTGTACCCAGCGGTGGTACTATTTTAAAAGCTGGCGATTATTTACAAGCCTTAGTTAGTAAAGCCAAAGTCGAAGAGTTGGAGTCGATATTGGTTGTTTCTGAATAAATTAATTAACAGCGTCTCTTTTTAGTGCACGATACTCACCCGGCTTTAAATCACCTAACTCAATCGTTGTAATTCGAATGCGCTTTAACATCGTTACTTCATAGTCTAGCTTATAACACATTCTGCGAATCTGTCTGTTTAAGCCTTGCGTAAGGATGATGGAGAATGTTGTAGCATCTATTTGTTGTACCATTGCTGGGCGTGTTTTTTGTCCCATAATCACAATGCCGGAAGCTAGCTTCTCAATCGCTTCGTCGGTTAAGGTTTTGTCAACCGCAACGATGTATTCTTTTTCTTTAAAGTTTTCGGCGAATGCTATATTCTTGTAGAGCTTGCCATCGTTGGTTAAGAGCAATAAACCTTCCGACTCTTTATCCAAACGACCAACAGGGTAGAGGTGTTCTTCAAAAGGAAGCACAGCCAATAAATTATCTATGATGTCGGGGTTTAAGGTGCATTCAATACCACGCGGTTTGTAATAGGCGTAGTAGCTATGTTCGACAGCTTCTTGAATAACAGTACCATCAATTACTATTGCATCGGTTTTTAGTACTTCTTGTCGTTGTATGGCTTTTTCAGCATTGATAAAAACGCGACTGTCAACGAGCATTTGTCCTGCTGCTTCTTTTGAAATGTGAAAGCGTTTAACAAGAAGTTCGTTGATGTTCATGTACTATTTAATGTGTTTAAATTTTAGTTATCTATACAAAGTT
>JAYTLG010000272.1:0-3336 GCA_043729555.1 Cytophaga sp. | reverse complement strand
GATACGCCGGCACGCGCCCGAAGCTCGGCTTCATGCCGAAGTTACCGCAGAACGCCGCCGGGATGCGCACGCTGCCGGCGCCGTCGGTGATCTTACATTGATCGATACTCCAGGTGCATATCCAGGCTTAGAAGCCGAAGAACGTGGTCAAGGCGAAGCAATTGCACGAAATTTAAAAGAAATGTTTACGCTTAAAGTCCCTGTAATCTGCATTGTTATTGGTGAAGGCGCTTCTGGCGGTGCATTGGGTATTGCAATTGGTGATCGTGTAATGATGCTTGAAAATACTTGGTACTCTGTTATTTCACCAGAGTCTTGTTCTTCTATTTTATTCAGAAGCTGGGATTATAAAGAGCAAGCCGCAGAGGCATTACGCTTAACAGCAGACGATATGTTGAAGAATAAATTAATTGATGAGATTATTAAAGAGCCAGTAGGTGGCGCGCATCAAGATCCGGAGTGGATGTACACGAAGATGAAAAAAGTGATCTCAGATACATTAGCGAAATTAACTAAAATCACACCCGCAGAAAGAATAAGTCAACGCATCGATAAATTCTCTTCAATGGGTGTTGTTGAAGAAAAAGCATGAGAATCTTTGCTATAAACGCAGGAAACTTTAAACTAGATGGGGGAACCATGTTTGGCGTGGTTCCCAAATCTATATGGAATAAATTAAACCCCGCAGATTCCAATAATCTGTGTACTTGGGCAACTCGATGTTTACTAATTGAAAACGGTAAACAACTTGTATTGATTGATACAGGCCTGGGAGATAAACAAGACGAATCATTTTTTAAACATTATTACAGAGATGTCCATCAACATTGGAATCTATTATTAAAACCACTTGGCTTTCAATCTTCAGATATTACAGATGTTGTATTAACACACTTGCATTTTGATCATGTAGGTGGTGCGTTGCAGCGGTTTGATAACAAGATAATGCCAACGTTTCCAAATGCAATATACTGGAGCAATCAACAACATTGGCAATGCGCTGTAAACCCAAATCCACGTGAAAAGGCAAGTTTCCTCAAAGAGAATTTAGCACCCCTTCAATCGTCTGGACAATTGCGTTTTATCGAAAATCTGAAATCACCATTTACTTGGATGGATTTTATATTTGTAGATGGTCATACTGAACAACAAATGCTTCCGTTAATCACGATCGGAAAAGAAAAATTGCTGTATGCTGCAGATTTGTTACCATCCGCAGGGCACATTCCATTGCCCTATATCATGAGCTATGATGTGCGTCCATTACAATCTATGGTAGAGAAGCAAAACGTACTTGAGCGTGCTTTAAATGAAGGATGGAGGATTGCTCTGGAGCATGATTTAAATATTGAGTGTATTGATCTTAAGCTGACCGAAAAGGGGATTCGGTTAAACAATGCCTTCAAAATCGAAGAATTTAATTGATTTTTCGACCTTTTTCTTGAATAATCCGTATAATTGGTTTAAAATAAACATCTATCCGATATGAAAAGACATATTATTTTATTGGTACTCTTTGTTGCAACGGTTGCTTCTTCATCTGCACAAAAAGGGTATTTTGGATTTAGAGTCGGTGCTTCTGCATCCGGTTATTATGGTAATGCATATGATAAAGCTAAAGATAGCTTTTTACTTGCATCTATATGGACACCAACGGCGGGCTTTTATGTAAACTCACATGTGAATGATTATTTCTGGATCAAAACAGAATTTAATTATGTAAACCGTGGCTATACACAACAGTCGCAAGGACAAACATTGAAAACAAATTATTACTACATTGATGCCTATCCAATTACACCAGCCTTTCATGTTAAAGGTGCGCAAATTTTTGCAGGTCCAAGCATCTCGTTATTGGTTGCATCAAATAGAGATACACTTATAAATGGTTCTGTAGAACGTGTAAGTGACAATGAATTGAAAGGGTTTAATCGCTACGATGTTGGTATCATGGCAGGTTTTGAATACGAATTCAATTTTGGTTTAAATCTTGGAGTGCGTGTTGTGCATGGCTTTACATCTTTGTACGAACCAAGTCCTTCTACTAAGGTTCAGACGCAATGGTTTAACCAAAACTATTTGGTGACTATTGGTTATACAATCGGCAGAAAGCCTGAAAAAAAATAGCCATTACCCATAAAAAATATAAAGAGTCCCGCCAATAGCGGGATTTTTTATGAGTAATGGCTGATGTTGTTTTCTTGTAATTTAAATGCTTCTTCAATCAAGTTAGGCAATAATGCAAAGGCGTAATTATTTAAGTCAATATCAATTCCTGAATCAGAGAAGTAAAGCAAAAAACTTCCTAGTTGATATTCAAAAGGGAATGTATTGAATTGTTCGGAAGTTACAGTCATAGGGTTGACGGATATTCTAAAGTCACTAAAATCGCGCCATGTTTTCGGGAATTCTTGTCGAAGCTTTTCAATATTTAACGTAACATTGCTCATATGATTAAATGGTTTAAATCTATTCGTGATTTTTATAAGGAATATGAAGACTATATGAAGACGGACTTAATAATGTACGGTACATTTATATTGGCCTTTATTATTTTCCTTATTTGTATTACCGTATTTGATATGTAATCAAACGATGATGCTTGCTACTGTAATGTGTAACTAGTTTTATTTATTCATTTGATTGTAGCTACCTAGTCATCGGTGGTTTTGCTGTGTAAATATATGTATATTGTAACTACTTATAAACTAAAATTGTATTATATGAAAAGGGTAATCTTATGTTTAGTTGCTGTTGTATCTCTGGTGGCTTGTACAAGTAAACCAAATGCACACGCCGATTTTTCTGTTAGAGGTAATTGTGAAATGTGTAAAGAACGTATTGATAAAACAGTATTGGCACTGACAGGAGTGACAGCTGCTAATTGGAATTTAGAAACTGGGGTGATGGCTGTTGATTATGATTCTACTAAAACATCTCCAACTGTGATTGAAAAAGTTGTTGCAGCAGTAGGGCATTCTACTACAAATTTCCCGATGAATTCTGTTGCTCATGATAAATTGCCTAAGTGTTGCCAAGTGAATCCGGGTGATGCAATGCATGAATAACAATAACTCTTAATGAAGTAAATAAAAAACCGAGATGAAATCATCTCGGTTTTTTATTTACTTTTTATCTTTAGATTTTTTTTTCTTCTTTTTTTTCTCTGAAACAAAACCCATTGCAGTGCGCATTTCATCGCCATAATCAACGAGTAGCTCATCGCCAATACGAATTTTGCGTTTAGCGGTAATTTCGATTACACCTTCGTTATCTAAATATTCAACATTCGCTTTTTTGCCAGACCCTGTATAATCACATACATAACGACCCAAG
>JAYTLG010000271.1:0-2968 GCA_043729555.1 Cytophaga sp. | reverse complement strand
AAGTTTTTTTGGAAAATCGATTTTCCAGCGAATATACCAACACCAATTGAAGCAACGGATGCGATAAGAATATAAATTATTAATTCAGACATTGTGTTTTAGGGGTTTAACTCAACCGCAGCAGATACTGAAATAAGGAAGGTGACAAATGCAAAAATGCTTATTATTAGTAAGCTAAGGCCTCTGAAAGGATGCGATCGATATGCTCTATCTTGGTTTGAACTATGCGTTCATTATCCGTGCTTTGTTGAGTTGTTTTCAAGTCATTCATAACGGTATCAAATACGGTCATGGATAATAAATCTTGTTTGTCGTCAATTCCAAATTGCTCACGGAAATGTTTGAGCTTCTCATTTATTAATTTCCCAGCCATACGGATTCGTTCTTCTTCGGAAGAGTCCACACGCATCGGGTAGTCGCGATCACTAATTCTGATTTTAATAGATAATTCACCCATAATTAGGCGGTTAAATCAGTTTTATTCTTTGATAAAGGCAATGCATTTGTCAATCTCCTTGATATACTCATTGATTTTGAGCTTTAGCTCAGTCTTCCTATAAGTATCATCTGTGATTGATGTTACAATTTTACTTATTTTCTCTTGATTATGAAAGTTTCTCGCTTCTTCTTCTTTCAGAATAATCTGACTTTTTAGTTTTTGATTCTCTAATTGAAGTTCTCCGTGAGATATCGACAAATTTTTATGGGCAAGTGCCAACTTTAATGCTTTCGCTTCAAGTTGTTCCAATCGCTCTAAAAGTTCCTTCGATACAGACATAGCCCAAATTATATAAAAACCTGTTAGAAAACAACTATCGTCACTAGAAGTTATACATGAACCTTGGCAACAAAAGCGTCTTACAATCAGGTATTTTAATTATTTACGAATAATCGTATTTAATTCTTTTTCGAATGTAGCCATCAATTTATTCATTGTTGCGTCAATTACTTGATCAGTAAGTGTTTGCTCTCTGTCTAATAATGTAAAGCTTAATGAATACGATTTTTTGCCACTTTCAATGTGTTTTCCTTCATACACATCAAATACATTGATGTCTGCCAGTATTTTACGTTCGGTTTTAAGAGCTAACTCTTTAATTTGATCAAACGTTACGCTTGCATCCAAAACCAACGATAAATCTCGGCGTACTTCTGGGAATTTTGAAATTTCGGTGTACTTCGATTTGTTTGAATACAACTCTAGCAATAAGTCGGCATCGAAATCAGCAAAAACAACATCTTGTTTAACGTCGGTAGCTTTTAAAACCGAAGATGAAACATAACCAAATTCTACCAATGCTTTTCCGCCGTGTTTGTAAATAACACCTTTTGAAAATAAAGGGTTGTTTTCTATTTCTTGAACTTGAGTTACAGGTATATTTAATTTCTCTAATAATTGTACAACAAGTTCTTTCAAGTCGAAAAAATCAATTGTTTTTGACGGTTTGTTCCAACTTTCAGCATGTTGATTTCCGGTCATGAAAATAGAAAGCCTGTTATGTTCCTTGTATTTATTTCCGCGTTTGAAATATACTTTTCCCCATTCAAAGAATTTAATATTCTTTTGACGACGGTTGATGTTGTATGCAATGGATTCCAATCCTGTGAATGCAAGTGACGAACGCATGTACGCCAATTCTTCACTTAACTTGTTTAAAATAGGTACCGCATCTGCTTTGTTTGAAAGCATTTCAATGTGCGATGCTTTTGTAAGCGAATTGGTAAGTATCTCGTAGAAGCCTTTAGCGATAAGGGTTTGGTCTAGTAAGCTATGTACATGATCCAGATCTTTAGCAGGAAATTCGGATAGAAACTCAGAGCTTAAACGGTCGCTCAATTCAATATTGTCGTAGCCGTAAATGCGTAAAATCTCTTCAATTAAATCTGCTTCGCGTTGTACATCAACTCTAAAGGGAGGAATGTCAAACACTAATAGATCGCCGTTGCGGAAAGCTAATTTAATATCTAATAAACCAATAATTTCCAATATGCGATCGGCAGGTATTTCTTTTCCGATAAGCTTACAGATGCGTTGGTGTGTCGTTTCAATTCTAAATGGAGGGAACGTTTCCGAATGCGTATCAATAATATCTGCAGAAATTTCGCCTCCAGCTATTTCAACAATTAATGCAGCAGCTTTTCGAAGGGCTACCTTAGGCATGTTCGGGTCGGTACCTCTTTCGAAACGGAATGATGAATCGGTCTTTAAGCCGTGTTTCATAGAAGATGAACGAACGCTTTCAGGGTTGAAATAGGCAGCTTCTAGAAAGATGTGGCGCGTTGTGTTTTTAACACCAGATGTTAGCCCACCAAATACGCCTGCTAGGCACATGGCTTCAGTGGAGTTGCACACCATTAAATCGTTTTGAAATAGTTTGCGTTTTGTGCCATCCAAGGTTGTGAATTCGGTATCGGGAGCAAGATTTTTTACGACAATCGAATTGCCTTTTATTTCATCTTGATCATACGCATGCAATGGTTGGCCCAAACTGTGCATCACAAAGTTTGTAATATCTACGATGTTGTTGATCGGGTTGAGGCCAATTGAACGCAAACGTGTTTTGATCCACTCGGGTGACTCCCCAACTTTAACACCTGTAATGCTAAGTCCTGTAAAACGTGGACAAGCTTTTGTGTTTTCTACTTTAACAGAAATGCCACTTGCTTTAAAACCAGGTTGAAAGTTTTTAAGATCAACCTTTTTAAGATTTTTGTTTAGCAAGGCATGTAAATCACGTGCAACACCTAGGTGTGAAGCTGCGTCTGCACGATTTGGCGTAAGACCAATTTCAAAAATAGAATCTACTTCAACTTTAAAATATTCTTGCGCTGATGTGCCCGGTTTGATTTCTTTTTCGATAATAATAATGCCATCGTGTGATTTACCCATGCCGAGTTCGTCTTCCGCACACAACATGCCTTCAGAAACTTCACCACGAATTTTAGATTTTTGTATTTTAAAGGATTC
>JAYTLG010000270.1:0-2978 GCA_043729555.1 Cytophaga sp. | reverse complement strand
CGATGCCTTCCCTTTAAGGGAAGGCATCGTTTGGGGAATGAGAATGGAAAAGCAGTTTTTATCAACCCACTATTTCCATTTTTAGTGCAGTTGGTTTCTGTTTATTAATTAAAATCGGGACAAGGTATTTTCTTCAGCGGTTTTTTATGACGTTTGGGATCGCCGAATAAATAAGAAAAATTCAACTCATGCGATCCACCTGTTTGTTTATTTGTCAGTTTTGAAACGGTATAATCATAACTATAAGCAAAACTCACTTTGTTAATTTTATATCCAATTAAAAAAATTAGTGCTTCGTTATTAATGGTATTTTTAGAATAATTTTTTAATGGAATACCTCTATACCAAACACCCAGCAATGTTTGATTTAAGATTGCATAAACTCCAAAATCTAATTGGTCGGACTTGCCTTGAGATTTATATTGCATGGTTGGTATCAAATACGATTTATTTCCTTCACTCAATGAATTTGAAAACGTATTCTTACTAATTAAAAATTTATAGCCACCTGTCAAACTGTATTTTGCGGGTAGGGGACTATAATCTCCGTAGAAAGATTGGTTTGGTGTATTCATATGTGAATACGCTAAACTAACCCAAAACTTTTCAGAATAAAAGACACCACCCGAAGACAAGTCTATGTAATTTTTCTTTTGACTTCCAAAGGGTTCCGCTGAAGTATTTGTCGTAAGTCCATTAATACTATATTGATCGGGAAAGGTCAACAAGGAATAATTAATAAAACGCGATACGAAACCAACTTCCATACCTGCTCGGAAAGAATATTTTTCGTTGATGTGTAACTCGTAAGCGTATTGTGCGTGAATGTCGTTGGAGCTTATGTTGTTGCTTCCTTGTACATCATGTGTATATATGAAACCGATACCACTATTTGCCTTCGCAAAATAGCGGTCGTATGATAAAACAGACGTCGTATATCTTGCCTCGAGGGTAGGCCATTGTATGCGTTGATGTAAAATGATTCTGTTGGTATGTGCGCTACCCGCGAAGGCTGGGTTCAAGTATAAAATATTGGCATAAAATTGTGAAAATTGATAATCCTGTGCATTTGTTTTGGTAACAAATGCAGAAAATAGAATAAATAACGCAGCGTATTTTATAACTAATTTCATAGACTCAATAAATATTAAATTCACCTGAAAATTTTTTGCTTTTTTTAGTCGCTTTGCTCGTATTGGCATTCGCCTCATTTAAATCGTTTTGAAGTTTGTTATTTTTCTTTGTTGTTTTTTTTACATTTTTATCTCGATCCTCTAAATTTTCACTCGTTAAAGCATGCGCTTGTTTCGCTAAATAATGATGCGATTTTTTAGCCTTTTTACTTAGTTGATGATCCTTGTTTGTGCGATAGGTTTCTGACGTACAGGATGCGAACAAAAGTCCGAACAAAACAATACTTGAGAGTAATTTCATCATAGCTTATTCAACGACAGTTACGCTGCCTTTAAGTGTATAGGGCCCTTTATAGGTTTCGGTATCTCCTTGATAATTGATTACATATGGATATACTCCAATGGGTATTACCTTCCCATTATAGTACCCATCCCAGAATACAGTTTTTTCTTTACTTTGAAATATAATTTCTCCCCAACGATTAAATATTGTCATCGAGTATTCTCCAACATGATTCGAAAACACCTCATACACATCGTTTATGCCATCTCCGTTTGGTGAAAACGCATTCGAAACATAGAGCGTTGGTTGACATATTTCATACACCTGTGTACGTGCTTGTATTTTACATAAATTGCTGTTGTAAATGACCACATCGTATATTCCAGGATGTGCAACAGTAATTTTTTGAATGGTTTCATTGGTTTGTATCCAATGATATTGAAATGCATTTCCAGCATCCAATTCCACTGTATTGCCATTATCCGAACAAAAAACATATTGATGGGGTAGACTTGTTGTCGGTAAAGCATGCACAATCAAGTTCGCATTTTTTGTCGAAGCGCAATGATTTAAACTCGTGGTTAGTGTGTATTGGCCCGCCGTGTTTGTCGAGAAAATACTTGAATTGGATACGATTTGATTGTTTAGTTTCCATTCATAACTCAAGCTTGAAATTAGATTAGATGGAATGTTTGTAGGCAGCACCTGAAATGTTGCCATTGAATCGCTACAAATTTCCGCATCATCTACATTGAAACTTGGGATGATGGAACTAAACACGACGACGCTATCCTTGTTTGCACAAGTATGATTGTCGACTGCATATACCCTATATTTTATTGGTGTACTGGGTGCAGTAACGGTTGTCGATGTACCCGATTGAATCAACTGATTGAATTGATTGAACCATGTATAGCTTGTATTGGGACTTGGATTCGTATAAACGGAAACTGTATTACCAGTACAAGCAGATAGCGAGTCGGGGCTCCTCATAACAGGTATACTATGAACAGTAACGAGGGCATCTTTAGAGCATCCAGTAGTTTTATAGGTAAGTTTATAGTTACCAGCTTCTGTGACGATTAAATCTTGATTCAATGCATCTGTTTGTAAAACTGTATTTGTATTTGTTGAGGTCCAGATATACTCTGCCGCCACGCTTGGTAAGTTGGTAGGGTTTGCTTGTAAAGTCAATCCATTTTCGAAACAATAAGGTCCACCTGAATTTAAGTTGGGTAAGTCATATACTTGAATAGAGATGGTATCGCTGTTGGCACAATCATTTCCTATACGTGCCTCTAACACATAATCACCTGCAGTTTGAATGTTGTTCAATGTTGCGGTCTGTTGCGTTGAAATGTTGTTCATAGAAGGAATTGCATACCACTTAAATGCAGCTGTTGGCGAACCTGTTCCAGCTAACGGTAGCGTTGAAGATTTACAAAGCAGCGTGTCCGCTCCTGCGTGAACAGTGGGTAGCGGCGTGATCAATATTGAAAGCACATCTGAAGAATCTAAACAAACACCTTTTTTAGCGGTTAGTGTTAAATCTATTTGGGTTG
>JAYTLG010000269.1:0-15305 GCA_043729555.1 Cytophaga sp. | reverse complement strand
TTGATTTTTATCCTTTTTAATAATGTACCTTTGCTATGCAATGGCAAACTCTTGTCGTTGATTTGCCAACCTAAGATATTTCTAGACCTGAAAAATACTCCCTACTAACAGACGGAAACGCAACCGTTGTTGATAAGCAGACTGCAACTGTTTTGTTTGAACAGATTCAGAAGGCGGGCATTCCATACATTTATCAGCAAGCAAATTGTCACAACATTGCACATTATATTTGCTTGTTGGCGCAGGATCAAGGAATATCCTTGGCTAAAATATGGGCTTTTGCGCCAAGTGTTTATACGGCTACCGATCCAAGTTCAATTACATTTGATGATAAATTTCAACTTTCACCAACGGGTAAGATAGATTGGGGCTATCACGTAGCACCGCTATTGTTTGTTCAAGAAGGTGATGTGATCACCGCGATGACAATTGATTTAGTATTGTTTCCTAATGAACCTGTGCCTTATCAAAAATGGCTTGACCAATTAAAAACAGAAAAGCTTATTTATTTGTTGATGGATAAGGAATGGTATTCATTTAATACCTTGTATCCTGGAAATCCGGAAACTGATTTAATGCATATAAATACGGACGAAACCGATCCGCCCAATATGATTTTGCCAGATTGGTTTGCAAATACCTGCGTGACTGATTTTTTTAAATACGAAGACACAAGTAAAGACGAAGGATGGTTAGAGATGGGGCTTGCCATAAACGATACGGCATCTATTTTTTATCAAAATGAAATAGAACCAATTTTGAACAACCCCTCAAAATCCTTGTTACTAAACGACTACAGAATCTTGGTGGGCAATGTGTTGAATTTTGAAACAGTTTTTCGAAATTACATGTACAACTACGAAATGAATGTGTTTTTTTATGAAACACACATGGGGATTATTGAAAAATACCGAACAATTTTTAGAGCACAATGCTTAAATTGGAAACAAAAAATTGCAGACTTAGATACCCTTTTATAAAATATTATTTTCTGCGTTTAATTTTTTGAGTGATTGTATCTACCATTCGAACTTTCCCTGTAATCATTTCTTGCTCTTGGCCAACTTCTCCTTTTAAATATTGAATGCTGTCATCCGGCGAAGATTGTGTTGTGGTATCAATGGCTTCAACAATAATGGTATCGCCCATTAAACGTATGTTGCAGGATCTCTCATTTACTTCCGTTACATCGCCAATAGTCGTTTGTTTTTTTATACAACTACTTAACCATAGCAAAGAGCTCATCATAAAAAATAGTGTTGCCTGAACAAAGCCCACACGCGAAAGTTTGTGTGTCAATGTCGTATAAAAATCCTTTTTTTGCGCTACCAAGGTTCGATCTAACTGCTCATTTAAAAATCGTCCGCAGGTTTTTTGCGCACGATGCACAGTAAAATAATCTTTAATTTCAGTATCGTTCATCTTGCTAAAATCAACGACCACTTTTTCGCAAGAACCGCAATATTTTCCTGATTCGGCAGCAGCCATTTCTTGCCAATTCGCATTGCAGGGAGATTTGATGTGTATCATGTTCGGTTTCATAAAAACGTATAACGTACGAATTTAGGCTAAGGTATAAAATCGCTTGTAGCTCTGTTTTTTGAAGCGTGTTTCGAAGATTAAATGGCTAACAAAGAGCGATATTTGACATTCTAATTTTATGTTACTTATTCAAAATCCTTACATGTCAGCCAATAATCAGATAGTCAAACAATTAAAATACGATTCCTGCTGCGTTTTTACGCACAGATATCAGCAAATTTACTTAAATTAGCCTCCTTATTTGAAAAGCAGAGTATGTGGGTAAAGTTAGGTAGTTTTATAATCAAGTATCGATTAATACTATTAATTGTAACGGGTTCTATTACAGGATTCATGGGCTATCAGGCCTCGAAGATTGAAATCACATATGATTTCTTAAAGGTTGTCCCTCAAGACGACCCAGATATGCTGTACTTCAAAGAGTTTTACTCGATGTTTGGCGAAGACGGCAACATCATGGTTATCGGCGTTCAAGATCCGAAACTTTTCGAACTCGAAACATTCAATCAATTTTATGATTTGTGTTATGCCATTCAAAAATCTGAAGGCGTAAACGATGCCATATCTTTGCCAACAATAAAAATGTTGACTAAGGATACGCTCAATGCTAAGTTAGATGTTAAGACTGTTTTTCAGCGTAAGCCTACTTCACAACATGAATTAGATTCTTTAATGCAATTGGCAAGCGACCAACTTTTCTATAAAGGTTTAATTGTAAACCCAACTACAAAGGCTGCTTTGATTGCCGTGTCTATTGATGCAAAGCAATTGAATTCAAACAACAGACAAAAAGTTGTTTCTAATATTTTAGACCTTGCCGCAAACTTTAAAGATAAAACAAGTGTTGAGACGCATTTTGCTGGATTGCCGTATGTGCGAACCATCATGGTGCGCGATGTACAAGCTGAATTCAAATTCTTCCTTATATTGTCGGTTTTAGTAACATCACTGATTTTATATTTCTTCTTTAGAAATTTATACGCTGTATTTTTTACGTTCTTGGTAATCGTTGTAACGGTTATCTGGACTATGGGGACTGTTGTATTGCTTGATTATAAAATCACCTTGTTAACAGGTATGTTACCTGCCTTGATTATTGTTATCGGTATTCCAAATTGTATTTACATGTACAATAAATACCATCAAGAATTCCGCAAACATGGCAATAAAATAAAATCGATTAGTCGTGTCGTACAAAAAATCGGTTTCTTAACATTCATGACCAACATGAATACAGCTGTTGGTTTCTTGGTTTTGTATTTCACCGATATTATAATTATTAAAGAGTTTGGCTTGGTTGCCGGTTTGATTAGTGCGGCAACGTTTGTCATTACGCTCGTTGTAATCCCTACACTACTTTGTTACTTACCTCCACCAAATGATAAGCAATTAAAGCATTTAGACTTGCGCTTCTTGAGACGTGTAAATAACATGCTGCAATACATTGTACTGCGTTACCGTTCGGCAGTGTACATCATCACAACATTATTGATTGCCATTTCTATTGTAGGGATGTATCGCATACAGGTAATTTCGTATATGGTGGATGATTTACCTAAGAGCAGCGGTGTAAAAGACGATTTAGCATTCTTCGAACAACACTTCAAAGGCGTAATGCCGCTAGAAATTGTTGTAGATCTTGGCAAGAAAAAGGGATTGCGTATTCCTGCCAATCTAAAAAAGCTAGACGAAGTTGAAGCGTATTTAAAATCACTGAACAATGTTTCGCCACCACTTTCTGTAATGAATATTATTAAAGGAGCGAAGCAAGCCTATTACAATGGAATGCCTGAGTTTTATGAAGTGCCGACGAAACAAGAAATGATTTCCTTGTCTTCATTTATGAAAACAAGCGACAAATCAGAAGATAAGTTGATGCGCTCGTTTGTGGATTCAACAGGACAGTATGTTCGCTTTACCTGTAAAGTAGCCGATATGGGTACCGACAAGATGGCGGAGTTGGTAGACAAAAATATTCGACCAAAAATGTTGGAAATTTTTCCAGACACGGCTACTCAAAAAGTACACATCACAGGTACCACATTGTTGTTCTTAAAAGGAAATCAATATTTGATTGATGATTTGTCGGAATCGTTGGTGTGGGCATTCGCTCTTATTTCATTGATGATGGCATTCATCTTTACTAATCCGAAAATTATTTTGATATCATTAATTCCGAATATGATTCCAATTGTTATGACGGCAGGCATTATGGGGCTGTTTAACATTCCTTTAAAACCAAGCACGGCACTAATCTTTGGTATTTCATTTGGTATTTCTATTGACAGCACCATTCACTATTTGAGTAAATTCAAACAAGAATTAAAACACTTTAATGGAAATGTGATGCAAGCTGTTGTGCGCTCATTAGAAGAAGAAGGCGTGAGTATGATCTATACATCGATTGTATTGTTCTGCGGATTCTTAATATTTGCTTTCTCTGATTTTGGAGGAACAATTGCCTTAGGTATTTTAACTTCATTAACATTGTTCTTTGCAATGTTTACAAACTTGATTGTATTGCCATCCTTGTTGTTGACATTCAGCAAAGGAGAAAAAATAAATCTATACCCAATCATTAAAGACAGACACGAAAAAATTCAAACGGAAGACGACGATGTCGAAATTGATTTGATGCGTTTGGAAATTAAAACAAAAAGAAACCACGAAGACCGTGAAGTATAACGAAAAGAAAACAGACCTGGCTGAAGTAGGAAAGGAAGTACAGGAATTCTGGAACGATAATAAAATTTTTGAAAAATCGGTATCTACAAAAGAAGGTAAACCTACGTTTACGTTTTATGAAGGTCCGCCATCTGCAAACGGAACGCCAGGGATTCACCACGTGATGGGCCGTACGGTTAAGGATATCTTCTGTCGTTTTAAAACGATGCAAGGTTTTCAAGTAAAGCGCAAAGGTGGCTGGGACACACACGGCTTGCCTGTTGAATTACAAGTTGAAAAAGAACTGGGTATTACGAAGGAAGACATTGGTAAAAAAATTACAGTAGAGCAATACAATCAAAAGTGTCGCGAAGCAGTAATGAAATACAAATCGCAGTGGGACGACCTTACTGTAAAGATGGGCTATTGGGTTGATCTTGATAATCCATACATCACGTTTGAAAATAACTACATTGAATCGGTTTGGCATTTATTGAAAGAATTCTACAAAAAGGATTTAATCTACAAAGGTTATACCATCCAGCCCTATTCGCCGGCTGCAGGTACAGGCTTAAGTTCACACGAACTAAACCAGCCAGGCACTTACAAAGACGTAAGAGATACAAGTGCTGTTGCGCAGTTCAAACTAAAGCCAACAACAAAAGTTGAAATTCCAAACCCTAATGCGGAAACATTCTTCTTAGCTTGGACAACAACTCCTTGGACCTTGCCTTCAAACTCTGCATTGGCGGTAGGCGATAATATCGAATACGTTTTGGTTTCAACATTCAATCCATATACGTTTTTACCCATACAAGTAATTCTTGCAAAAGCATTGATGGGCAAATATTTTTCAGAGAAAGCAAAAGACCTTTCTTTAGAAGAATATACATCAGGTGATAAAATCATTCCATTCAAGATACTTACTTCTTATAAAGGGAAAGACATCGTTGGTGTTGAATATGAACAGCTGATGCCATACCTGCAACCGGATGCTGCAGCATTTAGAGTTATTTCAGGTGATTTTGTTAGCACAGAAGATGGGACGGGTATCGTACACATTGCGCCAACCTTTGGCGCAGACGATGCGCGCGTTGCAAAGCAAGCAGGCATTCCATCGATCGTAACGAAAGATGATCGTGGAAACGAATATCCCTTGGTAGATCGCCAAGGAAAGTTTACAAAAGAAGTTACAGACTTCTCTGGTGAATATGTGAAGGAAGCATATTTAACAGACGAAGTAAAGAAGCTGCACGTGTTGCACAAGGCAGAGATAAATATTTAAGTGTCGACGAACGTATTTCAATTAAATTGAAAGAAGCAAACCGCGCATTTAAAGTTGAACGTTACGAACACAGCTATCCGCATTGCTGGAGAACAGATAAACCTGTATTGTATTATCCATTGGATTCTTGGTTTATCAAAACAACAGCTAAAAAAGATCGCTTAGTAGAATTAAATAAAACCATCAATTGGAAACCGGAATCTACGGGTACAGGTCGTTTTGGAAATTGGTTGGAAAACTTAGTAGACTGGAATTTATCACGTTCACGCTATTGGGGAACACCTTTACCTATTTGGCGCACAGAAGATGGTTCGGAAGAAATTTGTATTGGTTCAATTGAAGAATTGAAAGCTGAAATTGTTAAAGCTCAAAAGGCGGGCATTGAAACAGCTACAGAAATTAATGATTTGCATAGACCTTACGTTGACAATATTGTTTTAGTAAGTAATTCTGGCAAACCCATGAAACGTGAACTAGTCTTGATTGATGTTTGGTTTGATTCGGGTGCTATGCCATATGCACAATGGCATTATCCGTTTGAGAACAAAGAAATATTTGAAAACAACTACCCTGCTGATTTTATTGCTGAGGGTGTAGATCAAACACGTGGCTGGTTCTTTACCCTACATGCAATCTCTGGAATGTTGTTTGATAAAGTTGCATTCAAAAATGTAATTGCAAACGGATTGGTATTGGACAAAGCAGGAAACAAAATGTCTAAGCGCTTAGGCAATGTTGTAAATCCGTTTGAAACAATTGATGCCTATGGTGCCGATGCAACGCGTTGGTATATGATTACCAATTCGCAGCCCTGGGACAATTTGAAATTTAATTTAGATGGCATCACAGAAGTGCAACGTCGCTTCTTTGGTACGTTACAAAACACCTATTCATTCTTTGCATTGTATGCCAACTTAGACAACTTCACATTTGATGAAGCTGAGATTCCATTGGCTGAACGTACAGAAAGCGATCGATGGATTTTGTCTAAACTTCAATCATTGATTAAAGAAGTTGGAGATGCTTATAATGAATATGAACCAACGAAAGCGGGTCGTGCTATACAAGATTTTGTTGCTGACGATTTAAGTAATTGGTATGTTCGTTTAAATAGAAAACGTTTCTGGAAAGGCGAATACAATGCAGATAAAACAGCAGCGTATCAAACATTATATACGTGTTTGGAAACTGTTGCTAAATTGGGCGCACCTATTGCACCGTTCTATTTAGATAAATTGTTCCGCGACTTAAATGAAGTAAGTAAGAAAAATGCTGTTGAATCTGTACACTTAGCAGACTTTCCTAAAGTGACCGAAGCGTATTTAGATCTTGAGTTGGAAGAACGCATGAGCTTAGCACAACGTGTATCTTCTTTGGTACACTCGATTCGTAAAGCACAAACAATAAAAGTGCGTCAGCCACTTTCGCGTATTTTAATCCCGATTCTACACCCTAAATTGAAAGCACAAATTCAAGCCGTAGAAGATTTGATTAAAAATGAAGTGAATATTAAGACGATTGAATACATCGAAGACACTTCTGGCATTGTAGTTAAAACCATCAAACCGAATTTTAAAAAATTAGGAAAAGAATATGGCGCAAAGCTGAAAGAAATCGGCAATGCAATTGCTACATTTAGCGCTGAAGACATTACAACGATTGAACGTAACAATGCATTTGATTTAAAATTAGCCGACAGCACCGTTATTCCAATAACTGCCGAAGATGTTGAGATTCGTTCGCAAGATATTCCGGGTTGGTCGGTAGCGTCTGAAGGCGGTATCACGGTAGCATTAGACATTACCTTAAGCGACGAACTTCGTCAAGAAGGAATTGCACGTGATGTTGTAAATCGTGTTCAAAATCTTCGTAAGGATATGGGCTTAGAAGTGCAAGACAAAATTCGCATCACGGTTCAAATCAGCGACGAATTAATCAACAGCGCACTACGTTCAAATCAAGAATACATTTGCACCGAGACACAAGCACTTTCATTAAACTTAGTTGAAACGCTAACAGGTGGCACTGAGGTTGAAATGGATGAGCAAACCCTTATTATGAAAATTGAAAAATAAAAATAGTATTAAGTGTAAAGTGTAGGGTGTAAATGCACCTACACTTTACACCCTAAACTTTTACACTAGTACCTATGCGCTATACCAAATATTTTCTTTTAACCATAGCAGTTATTTTAGTCGATCAACTAATAAAGCTTTGGGTTTTTAACACCTTTCCGTTTGAGGGCTATGAACATCCAGATTTGCGAATCGGCGATTGGTTTAAGCTGCATTACATTACAAATGAAGGCATGGCTTTCGGAATTAAGATTGCAGGCGATTACGGTAAATTGGCTTTAAGTTTGTTTCGTTTGGTTGCCATGGTTGGTATTGGTTACTACATGTACTACATGGCAAAAAAAGGAATGCACCAAGGGTTCCTTTGGAGCGTAGCATTGATATTAGGCGGTGCCATGGGCAATGTTGTAGACAGTACGTTCTATGGTGTTTTCTTAGACCTTCCGGTTGATAATGCGCCAATGCTTTGGTTTCACGGTTGTGTGATTGACATGTTTTATATTGACATTTGCAATTGTTTGATTCCAGAATGGGTGCCATTTATTGGCGGAAGTTATTATCCGCTGTGGCCTATTTTTAATTTTGCAGATGCAACTATTTTCATTGGTGTTTTAATCATATTGATATATCAGAAAAAATATTTCCCTGAGGAAAAGAAGGTGAAAGAAGAAACTGTTCAAGTGAACGAGTAATAAAGTGCTACAATACGAAAGGCCTCTTAAGGCTTTTCGTATTTGTTAAAGGGCAAACATATATTCCTCTAATTGTTCAGAATTGGAAAATGTCAAAATTGAAATATTAGAATTGTCTATTGATGATCGCGTTTTTTGCGTATTTGAAACAGCATGAAGAATTTCGATAATTTGCACATCTGCATTTTTCAATTCAATCAAACAATTATTTTTCGTTTGAAAGGCTAAACGTTCTTTATGAAATTGATCTGCAAAAGAGCGTGACATAAATTCAATCGAACTAAAATTCAATTTTATTGTAGGTGTATTATTGTTATTTGATTCTAAAAATTCAAATAAACGCGTTGATGCTTCTCTCGTATCAAGAGTGTTAGGAAGTATATCTAGAAGGTTGATTTCGGAAACTGTCATAGTTTAATTATATAAATTTATTCGTAATAATCAGCTGGATTAAATCCAGTTTTTGCAACTAATGGAATTCTCATTGAAACATAAACTCCTTGCCAAAAAGTGGATAAGGGCAATGTTATAATATCGTTCCGTACAGAAGTATGAATATTAAATGCATTTCCTGAATAAATAAAATACTTCCCATTTAAGCCTTCTGTAAGCATCTTTTTAGACGTACTGATGCCAAATCCACGGTCCACATTATTGCTTTTTGTAGATTTTCCATTTAAAGCAGCAGTTAAAGCAAGTAAATGAGAAGTCACATTTTCGTGACGTCCATAAGATTCATAACTTTGAAGCAATGTTCTACCAATATCCGCTATTGCAATTTCCATATAACCATTTACACGATAAACTTGTGCTAAAATATAACCTTTTTCATCATTTGAATGATGAATAATATTATTGATAGCCTCATCGATTAAATACATAATTGCTGTGCGTATAGTACCGTTAATTTCGGTTTGCACTTTTTATTATTGAGTTAATAGAACTTAAAAATTCATCCCGAATTTGCGTAATATGGCTGCTTTCAGAAGTTGGGAAATTTATTAGTGGAATATAAGTTTTAATTGAATATTGTTTGAAAAAATGTTCGTATCTCAGGTCATTTATACCCTCAGGATTTATACCATCAGGGAATTTAAGTAATTGCATATACTCATTCACATTGGCTTTTATAAAATCAGACAAAATAGAAATGTCGTATCCGTTCTTTTCGAACATTTTTGCAATTAATGGTATTGCAAAAATGTAAACAGGGGATTTGTAAATTTAGCGCCACAATAATCTAATATATAATCATATTGCTTGCCATTTGAAACCAATATTTCTATAAGCTTGAATATTTCAGCCATAGGCTCTCCAAAATTTTCAGAGAATCTTTCTGGAAGTGATATTTTGAAAATTGGTTGGTTCATTTCAATTTACATTTTATACGTGCAATTTTTTAGTCGACTATTTAGGGCAATAAATTATATACCCTCCGCATTTAGCCTTCAACCACTCTAACTAATCCTGCTCCACTCTTTGCTGTTCTTATTTTTCGATTCCATATACGATCGCAGCATGCGGTTTTCAGACTTTAATAAATCTGGATCTTCGTCTAACAAATCCATTGCTGTTTGTCGACTTAATTGCAAGGTATGCGCATCTTGAGCTAAATCTGCAAGGCGCAAATCCAACACACCACTTTGTTGCGTACCTGCCAAGTCTCCTGGTCCGCGGAGCTTTAAATCCACATCCGCAATTTCAAATCCATTGGTGGTGCGCACCATTGTTTCGATTCGTGTTTTGCTATTGGTAGATAATTTATGACCTGTCATTAAAATACAATACGATTGGTCTGCACCTCTACCCACACGACCGCGCAACTGATGTAACTGCGACAGGCCAAAACGTTCGGCATTTTCAATCACCATAACGCTGGCATTTGGTACGTTTACACCAACTTCAATAACTGTAGTAGCAACCATGATTTTGGTTTCGCCTTTTACAAAACGCTGCATTTCAAAATCTTTGTCGGCCGATTTCATTCGTCCGTGCACAATGCTTACAGGAAATTTAGGAAACGCACGCGACACACTTTCAAAGCCATCCATCAAATCTTTCAAGTCTAATTTTTCAGATTCTTCAATTAATGGATATACAATGTATACTTGTCGGCCTTCCAGTACTTGTTTGCGAATAAAACCAAATACAAGCAATCGGTCTTTATCGTATTTGTGCGACGTAGAAATTGGTTTTCTGCCAGCCGGCATTTGGTCAATCACCGAAATATCTAAGTCGCCATACAAGGTCATTGCAAGCGTGCGAGGTATCGGCGTTGCCGTCATTACCAAAATATGCGGCGGTGTTTCTTTATTCTTTTTCCAAAGTTTGGCACGTTGTGCTACACCAAAACGATGTTGTTCATCGATGATGCAAATGCCCAATTCTTTAAACTGAACAATATCTTCGAGAATAGCATGTGTGCCAATTAATATATTTAAGCTACCATCGAGCAAAGATGCATGAATAACATCGCGTTCTTTTTTCTTGGAAGAACCAGTAAGTTTGGCAACCGTTAAGCCCACCTTTGCGGCAAGTTCTTTTAAGCCTTCGTAATGTTGAGATGCTAAAATTTCAGTAGGAGCAATTAAGCAGGCTTGATACCCATTATCAATTGCCATAATCATACACAAGAAACCTACAATGGTTTTTCCGCTGCCCACATCGCCTTGTAAGAGCCTGTTCATCTGTTTCCCAGAGCAGACATCTTTATATATTTCTTTGATAACACGCTTTTGTGCATCTGTTAAATCAAAGGGTAGGTGTTCTTTATAAAAAATGTTTAAGGTAGGAATGTGATTAAACACAAACCCTTTGTAAATAATTTTTCGGTAACTCTTTTGGTGCAATAATTTAATTTGAATTAAAAAGAGTTCTTCAAATTTTAAACGTGCAGTTGCTTTTTCGAGTGCAGTGGTATTGGGCGGAAGGTGTATCCATTCCATTGCCTGAGCTCTTGAAATAAATTTGAATTGCTCGATGATACCAGCAGGTAATATTTCGGGTAGGCGCGGGGCAATTTCTTTTACAACACGTTCAAGGAGTTTTGAAAGTGCTCTGCTATCAATACTTCTGCCTTTTAATTTTTCGGTAACGTTGTAAACGGCTTGCAAACCTTTCTCTACGTTTTCTTCTGCGTACACTTCCATTTCGGGGTGTACAACATTCAGTTTTCTTCCGTATAAATTGGGTTTGCCAAATACAACGTAAATGGTATTGGGTAAAATGTTTTTTTCAATCCAAGCGCCACCCTGAAACCAAACCAATTCTAGAATACCTGTATCGTCTTGCACATATGCAATCAAACGCTTCTTAGGACCTACGCCTTGGCTTGCAATGCTGCTAATGCGACCGCGTACTTGAATGTAGGGCAAGTCTTCATGTATGTCTTTAATGGAATATATTTTACTTCTATCTTCGTGTCTGAACGGGAAATAATAAAGTAAATCTTCAAACGTAAAAATGCGCAATTCGGTATTGAGCAACGCAGCTTTCTGCGGGCCGATGCCTTTTAAGAATTCTATTTTAGTGTCAAGGATTGTTGACATAGCTGGTAAAATTCCAAATAACAAAAAACAAATGCCAAACGAATGAAGATGACTTGAAGCAGTTTACATCCGTTTGGGATTTGTCATTTGGAATTTGTTTCATTTAAATTTTAGTGTCTCTATCAAATGCATTACATCCTCCTTCATATAACTTATGACAGGCGCCAGCGAATCGTTTTTAGTAGATGTTCTGAAATACACAGCACCACGCAAGAAGTGTGTAGTTGAATCGGTTACGTGAAACTGTATTTGACTAGGCACGTCGCCACTTAGTTCAAATACTTTAACCGCATAGCCATTTTTATTTGTTGTTATCAATTCATCAATTGCATATGCTTTTACATTGTGTTTGTTTGCAAGTGTATGCGAATCGCGAATGTATTCGTCCAACAACTTCGGGTTGTTTTTCGGATTTTTGTATGTGATTTGTATGGTAGCTTTGTGTTCCGGATAATATACATCAATCCAATAAGCTTCGGCAGATTTAGATGTGTCGGGCACAATTTTGGCTACGTTCGCGTATTCAAATGTATATGGATAGTTGCCTTTTAATGTATCGTAACCATGCTTAGTGAGTTCAATTTTATTATAACCTTTCGGTTTAGGCATAAATGTTTGCTCATCCGAACAGCTTGTTAGTGCCGCCAATAATGCTACAGCAGAAACTACAACAACTTTAATCTTCATTTTATGGAATCGTTACTTTTACACGCACAATACGTTTGTTATTTACAGCGTCTATTTTAAATACATAATCCGCGTATACTATTTCAGCACCCATCTTTGGCAAGTCCGAGTTGATGTTTAACAGCAAGCCACCAAGTGTTTCGCTTTCGCCTCTTACTTCCGCAAAAACATCTTCATCTAATTCCAATGCTTTATAAAAATCCACCAACGACATTTTGCCTTCAACTAAATAAGTGTGATCGTTTAGTTTGGCGAACTGTTTAATATCGTCGTCATACTCATCGTGTATGTCCCCAACAATTTCTTCAATTATATCCTCTAGTGTAATAAGTCCTGCGGTGTCGCCATATTCATCTACAACAATGGCCATGTGCAAATGCTTTAATTGAAATTCGCGCAACAGCTCTTCGATTAATTTTGATTCTGGTATAAATTCAAGCGTACGAATCAATTGTTGCCAGTTAAAATCTTTATCCTTGTTGTAAAAAGGAAACAGATCTTTAATATTTATAACGCCTTCAATTTTATCAGGCGATTCTTTGTATACCGGAATTCTAGAAAAACCACAGGTGCTAATATATGCCTGCAACTCTTCGTAATTTAAAGCAATATCAACAGCAGCCATATCCATGCGCGGACACATGATTTGTTTAACCAAGATATTACCAAAGTTTACTAAGCCACGCAGCATTTCTTTTTCTTCGCGCGTACTTAATTTCCCTTTTGTGGATTCTAGTTCATTTTCAAGTTTTTCAATATACTCGCGTTGACTTTCCGTTATTTCCGGAATGCCAAATGCTTTTCGTATGTATTTTGAAAATGAACGATTCGATTTTTTGTTCTGTTTATTCCCTTCGGACATAAAACGTTTTAGATAAATTTAGATATAAATAAGAAAGCCTGTTGCAAGCATAATGCTAACAACAGGCTTTTAAAATTGCCAATGCAAATACCATGGCATCAAAAGATGCCTTAGTGACTATACAAATGGGGTAAGGATCAGCGGATCGTTCCAACTAACAATTTTTTTAATGAAAGATTAGAATGGCAAATCATCTGCGCCACTTGATTGCGGCTCAAACGAACCTGCACTTGCCATTGCTGGCGCAGCAGTCGATGATGATGTAGATCCAACAGGAGCATCAGAACCGCCAGGTTTAGTGCCTAACATTGTCATTGTATCACCAATGATTTCTGTAGCATATCTTTTGATACCATCTTTGTCGTCGTACGAACGTGTACGAATTTTTCCTTCAACATAAATTTGACTTCCTTTTCTAAGGTAACGTTCAATTACGTCTGCAATTGGTCCCCAGAAAACGATGTTGTGCCATTCTGTTTGGTCAACACGTTCTCCATTTTTGTTTTTGTAAGATTCTGTTGTTGCTAAAGAAAAACTTGCAACTTTTCTGTCGGTGCCTACTGCACGAATTTCAGGATCTTTTCCAAGATTCCCTACTAGAATTACTTTGTTAATTCCTGCCATGTGTTTAATTGATTAATTTTTTAGCTGTATTGAAAAATTTTATTAGAATAAAGATAGCTAAAATTTATGAGCCTGCAAACACTTTGTAATCAAAACAGGCTTTGGTGTCGACGCTATTTCGCTTATGTTAATTTCTTCTAAAGCATAGTGTTTTTTTAGCGCAGAAAATTGTTTTTTAGTTGCTTTAATCGCATAGAATGAAGCATGCAAGATTTGATGACTTAAAACATGTTTGTAAGGCCCATATTCGGCAGATATTATTTCTGCTTCAATGCCACTTGTCTCATCTAGTAATTCAGTAAATGTAGGCAGCTTTTTTGTTTCAATTAACAGAAATTCATACAGTCCCTGCCAGATATCGTTGCCCCCACGTTCTTTCATTAAAACAACATCGCCGTGTTGTATGATAAAGTAGTTAAAAAAACGGCTAAGCTTTGCTTTTTGTTTTGCTTTTACGGGCAATACTTTTTGGTCTCCAGTCTTGTTTGCAACACAAATTTGTGCAAAGCCACAGCCTGTACACTTGGGTTCTGCTGGGGTACAATGCATGGCACCAAATTCCATGATTGCCTGATTATAGATATCGGGATTTTTTTTAGGAATCAATTGTTGGGCTAGAAGCGCAATTTCCTTTTTGGTGGTATTCAAAGTGATGTCATCATAGATACCAAAGATGCGTGTCAACACACGATATACATTGCCATCAACCACAGCCACCTGTTCTTTGTAAGCAAAAGATGCAATGGCTGCAGCGGTATAGGGACCTACACCTTTTAGTTCCAACAAGGTTTTATACGAATCTGGAAATTTGCCACCACAATTTGCCACAATTTGCTGGGCGGTTTTATGTAAATTTCGGGCTCTTGAATAATAACCAAGTCCTTGCCAAAGCGACAAAATTTCTTTTTCGGACGCTTTGGCCAAGTCATAAATGGTCGGAAAATGCTTCAAAAACGAAAAATAATAGGGCAAACCTTGCTGAACTCGGGTCTGTTGTAAAATAATTTCGGACAACCAGATCGGATATGGGTCTTCCGTTTCCCTCCAGGGAAGTTCTCTTTTGTTTTTTAAATACCAGTTTATCAGTTCTTTGTGAATTTTTTTGTCACTTTTTTCGATCATCACGTGTAGGGGTAGGGTGCTTAACCACTTATGTTACACAAAATTATGTAGGATTAATTAACAAATATATTTTTTATTCACGAATTAGTACCCTAAATTTGTGTCCTATTTTTGAACTGATTAAGTATCATATAATTAATAAATATAGAGTAATGACGAAGGCAGACGTAATTAACGAAATCGCAGAAAAGACAGGAATTGACA
>JAYTLG010000268.1:0-1985 GCA_043729555.1 Cytophaga sp. | reverse complement strand
GTCGCATTAGTAATTTGTTAAGTCTGATACAACTGTTGCGCGCGCTGAATACTTTAGAGTTACTAGATGCATTCGTTATAAAAGAAGAAATAAGTCCCTTGATGGTTGCGGAGCAGCAAGCCAAGATGCGCAAGCGTGCATCCAGTAAAAAGAAACCAACAAAACCTGAAAGTGAATGGTAGTTGCAAATGTACTTTTGTGGGGCAAACATGTAGGCGCCGTTTTGTGGAACTACGAAAACGAGTATGCTACATTCGAATTTGAGGCGAGTTTTTTATCGTCGGGTTTGGATGTTGCTCCATTGACTATGTCTTTAGAAAATGCAGGCAGAGGAGATATTTTTCAGTTTGCACACTTGCCCAAAGAAACCTTTCATGGTTTACCAGGCTTGTTATCCGATGCCTTACCCGATCGGTTCGGAAACCAGTTGATTGATTTGTGGCTAGCTTCACAAGGTCGCGATAAAGCGAGTATGAGTCCGGTGGAGCGCCTATGTTATTTGGGCTCACGTGGTATGGGGGCCTTGGAATTTGAACCAACAGAACGCAATGAAAAAGAACCTTCGAAAGGATTAGAAATAAACGCTTTGGTAGAGTTGTCTAAAAAAGCATTGGCAATTAAAGAAAGCTTGGACAGCCATTTCTCTAATGCCGACGCTGAAACGTTTGCAGATATTATTCGCGTAGGAACGTCGGCTGGTGGTGCGCGTGCGAAAGCCGTGATTGCCTACAACGAAGAAACAGGCGAAGTTCGCTCTGGACAATTAAACGTTCCGAAAGGTTTTGAACATTGGTTGATTAAATTTGATGGCGTTACAAATGAATTATTGGGTGACCCTAAAGGATATGGACGCATTGAATATGCGTATTATAAAATGGCAATTGATTGCAACATTGTAATGATGCCAAGTAAATTGTTGGAAGAACAGGATCGCGCGCATTTTATGACCAAACGATTTGATCGTATTGGCAACAATGAAAAACTGCACATGCAAACCTTGTGTGGCTTGTGTCATTACGATTATAACAATCCCAATGCGTATTCTTACGAGCAAGCATTTCAAGCGATGCGTCAATTGCGCTTGCCGTATACCGATGCAGAGCAGTTGTATACGCGCATGGTGTTTAATCTTGTAGCGCGCAATCAAGACGACCACACAAAAAATATTTCATTCTTAATGAATAGACTTGGTGAATGGAGTTTGTCGCCAGCTTACGATGTTACCTATGCATACAATCCTGATAACAAATGGATCGGGAAACATCAAATGTCGGTGAATGGCAAACGCGAAAACATCACACGTGATGATTTGCTAGCAGTTGCGAAACAAATGAATATTAAAAAGCCGAAAGAGATTATTGAAAAGACGGTTGGTGTTACCCGTGATTGGCATGTATATGCGGATAACGTTGGTGTTCCAAAGAATCAGATTGTTGCATTGGGGAAAACGTATTTGATAAACATTTGATTAAGCAATGAAAACAATTGTAAAATTATTTTTTGAAGCAAAGCTGTATGCAAATACAGGGAGTGGAAATGTATGGGAGATTTTTAAGACACTTTTTTTACTCTATTTTAAATCAAAATTTTTTGATACATCACAAAAAACAGGAGCACATTCAATACGTTCATTTAAGGTGCATACATACAGTTATTCCATTTTAATTCATTTGTACAGAGATATTTTTTTAAAGCAAATTTACAAACCAAGTTTATCTACAAATACACCTTTTATTGTTGATTGCGGCGCAAATATTGGCATTTCAGTATTATACTTTAAATATTTATATCCAGAGGGTGAGGTATGGGCGTTCGAACCAAATCCCCATTCATTTTATTTATTAGAAAAAAACATAAAGGAGAATAATATAATAGGTGTTAAACTGTATAATTGCGCCTTGGGAAACATGGAAGAACAAATAGTGTTTTATGTGCCAATAAATAAAAGCAGCCTAAATGGCGGCTCGTATATAAGCTTTGAAAAA
>JAYTLG010000267.1:0-7269 GCA_043729555.1 Cytophaga sp. | reverse complement strand
TACTTTTTCTAAAATAGAAACTGAATTCGTTCCAAACAAATAAGCTTCTATTCCCGTTGCTCCGTTTGTGCCGGTAATTATTAGATCGATATTTTTTTTGTCCACTAATGCTGCTACATCGTCAGTAAGAAAACCTTTGATAATTATTTTTTCGCTTTCAACTCCTTGTGCCGAACAGAAATTGATTAACTCATCGAGTTGTTTGTGTAATTCTTTTGTTGATTCTTCTTCATAGACATCTGGAAATCCAAACGTATTTGCATCGGACGTAACAAGCATAGGGTGTACCGAATGCATAATTAGAATTTTACTTTTTTCTGGGTGCGCTAATTTTATCGCAAACTTTAATGCGTTTTTAGCTAGATCACTAAAGTCGGTAGGAACTAAAATCGTTTTCATAGTAGTAAATAGCTTTATAATGATTGAATTTATGGAATCGTCTCGTTCGGAAAAATGACATGACTATTGATTCTTTTGATTAATGTCAATTATTCCAAAAATGCCAAAATTGTAATTAGCTGTGTTTGTATTAACCGTAATATTATTTACAAACAAGCTGAGTTAAATGCAAAGAAAAAGCATGAAAAATATTTGGGAGGTGTTCCCATTGCTAATAAAACGTGCGTTTAGCGATTAAATGGGTGAACAGTTATTTGTATCAACGTATTAGATAGAAACAAAGAATGCTCATTCTAAATACAAAATGAGCATTTTTTGTTTCTATCGTTAACCGTCATTTTATTTTGTTAACAAGTCGTAAAGCTCATCTTTTAGTTTTACTCTTTTTATGCGAAAATCATTCTGCACTTCATCGGATACATTTTCTGCACCAGTTTCAATGCGATGTGTGGCGTTGTTTACTTCGTGGTATTCATTAAATAACTTTCTAAAATGTGTGTCAGATGTTTTTAGAACATGAATTTTCTCTTCTAGTTCTGGGAATTCGTGTCTTAGATCGTGTTTTCCCATATTGTTTGTGATTTTAATTGTTGTTGATGAACCGCAATGAAATTCATGACCTATGGATGTGTAGATTCAGGTAGTGAATGTGGTCAAAATAACGCATTGAATTTTACAGAAAGTATGACAGAAATCATCGTTTTACGTGATTTGGAATGGTGTGTGTGGTTGACATGTGGTGAGAGGATTTATTCAAATAGCTTTCTAAAGAAACTGCACTAATTGTTTTCATGCAATAAAAGTATTTCAAATCCGTCCTTAATTCTGTAAGTTTACTTGCATACGTTTTTAAATCTTAAAATAAGCCATTGAAGTCTCTAATAGGATTAATTGCCCTTTTGTTTTTGCTTGGATGTTCTGACAATTCAGGAAAAAAACTTCCCGAATTTAATGCAGAGACACTTTCTGGGAAATACATTCATTCCAGCGAATTGAAGGGAAAGATCGTTGTTCTTAAAGTATGGGCAACGTGGTGCGGCTCTTGCGTGAAGGAAATTCCCCAATTAAATGCCTTAGTTGATCGTTATAAAAACGATTCTACTATCGTATTTATAGCCATTACGGATGATTCAAAAGAAGAGATTGAGCGCTTTTTAGTAAAACGCCCATTTAATTACCAGCACATCACCGATGCCAAAACCTTAAAGGATATATTTCAGCCGGGTATTAGAAAGGAAATACCCAAACACCTGGTTGTAGATCGAGACCTGAATATTGTGCTCGATATTTCTGGAGAATCAGTTACGATTGCTCAAATTTTATCCGATAAAATTGAACAGCTTAAATAATATCAAATGACACTGTGCCTTTCAAAGAAGGAATCAATACAAGACTTAGACATTTCTGTTTTTAATACCGTAAATGATATTCCTGCACTGCATTGGAATACGGTGATTCAAGATAAAAATATTTACCTCACATTGGGTTATTTAAAATCGATCGAACATTCTCTTTCTTTCGACATGGTTTTTAGGTACCTGGTTTTTTATACGGCTGAAAAAATACCCGTATCCGTTGCGGTCGTACAATTCCTTTCGTTTATGGACAAAGATCGAAAGGATGAAGAACAGTTGTGTGCGATTCGAAAGAAAATAAAAAATAGTTTTTTAGCTTCTTCAGGTATACAAGTCATGTCGTGCGGTTCTCCCTTTGCTTGTGGAGAAAATGGTTTTATGTATACCAATGACATTACTGAAAGTGAGGCGTATTATAATTTAGCAAAAGGATTGATTGCTTTACAAAAAGCAGAAAAAAATATAAACCACGCTCCCGTCATTGTCTTAAAAGATTTTTGGCCTGAAACTATTTCTACTTTAAGTGCCATGAAAAAGGCAGGCTTTAAAGATTTCATGATCGACGTGAACATGGTGATGAAGATTCATGCCAGTTGGAATACATTCGATGATTACTTGTTTAGCATGGTTACGAAGTTCAGAACGAAAGCAAAAAGTGCTTTTAATAAATCTGCTTCGTTGCAAATCGTAAACTTTCAAATAGAAGATTTGATTGCTCATAAAGCAACGATTGAAAGGCTTTATAAATCGGTGGTCGATAAATCGGCTTTTAATTTTGGAGCGCTCAACGGTGATGCCTTTGTTCAGTTAAAAGAAAATTTAGGCGATCAATTTACTATTAAAGGATATTTTTTGAATCAAGAATTGGTTGGCTTTAGTTCAGCCTTTATCTTCGATGGTATTGTAGACGCGAACTACGTAGGTATTGATTACAACGTGAACCAGTCTTTTGCCTTATACCAGCGCATGCTCTATGATTATGTTGACTTAGCCATTTCAACAGGTTCGAAAGAATTAAGATTGGGGAGGACAGCTGAAGAAATAAAAAGTACGATCGGTGCAGTGCCCGTAAAAATGATGCTTTATATTCGTCATCAAAGTATTGTAAAGAATACCTTGTTGAAGCCCGTATTTGGAGCGATCACGCCGAGAACATTCGAACAAAGAAATCCTTTTAAAGCAGATTTTAATGCCAATAATAAATTGTAGTGATGTCAATTTTTCATATCGACATAAAAATAATTAAAGTTTAGAGTATGGATTCATTAACGCAAATTGTATTAGGAGCCGCAGTAGGGGAAGCCATATTGGGAAAGAAGATAGGAAATAAAGCCATCTTGTGGGGAGCCATTGCCGGCACAGTTCCTGACTTAGATGTATTCGCTACTTTTTTTTTAGATTCAGTGAGAGCGAATGAATTACATCGAGGCTTTTCTCATTCCATACTCTTCAGTGTTTTGTTTGCTCCAGTACTGGGTTGGTTAGCTTATCGTATACATAAAAAAGAATCGGCTACTTGGAAAGAGTGGTCATGGTTGATGTTTGGAGCTTTGGTTACACATCCATTGCTCGATGCACATACATCATGGGGAACACAATTGTTTTGGCCGTTGGATTATAAAATTACCTACAATAATATTTTTGTGGTCGATCCATTGTACACGTTGCCGTTTATGTTTTTCTTAATCTTGGCAATGGTGCAAAAAAGAGGGACCCCAAAGCGAAAATTGTTCAACACGATAGGTTTAATTTTAAGTAGTAGTTATATGGTTTTAACCCTAGGTTTTAAAGCCATCGCTCATTTTCATTTTACAGATAGTCTTCATCAGCAGCATATCGTATATAAGGAAATAGAGGCTAAGCCAACTCCTTTTAATGCCATACTGTGGTGTGGCTTTGTAGAAACAGAAAAGGATTTTTTATTGGGTTATTATTCGCTCTTCGACGGTTATGCTCCAGTTTCTTTTGTAACGTTTCCCAAAAAGCAATATTTGTTAGGGGAAATGAAAGACGAAGACTTGGTGAAGCGTTTGATTAAGTTGTCGAGGGGATGGTACAACGTTGAAGTCATAAAGGATACGACCTATTTTTATGATTTGAGGTTTGGTCAAAAAGGAATAAGTGATGATCCGAATAGTTTTGTCTTTTGTTATATGCTACATTATGATGCAAAAGGAATGCTGATTGCAGAGTCTGCCAAGGCTGATTTTAAAGGTGCAGGCGAAGGCTTTAAGCAATTGTATGAACGGGCCAAAGGGAAGTAAGACAGAAAGAGAAAGAGAAAGAGAAAGAGAAAGAGAAAGAGAAACAAAAACAGCGCATAGAAAACTTTCTTGCGCTGTTTTTGTTTCAGACAACTGATCACTGAATCCTGACGACTACCTATGTGTATTATGCAAATTGACAAATGATACCGCCCATGATTCCCAAAGTGATTAACCAGTAACCAACATGAATAGCAATATACTTGAAGCCTCTTCTTTCAAACATTGCATTGATTGCGATGAGTGGCAATGCAATGAAAATTGCTGAAAGAGAACCGTGCAATGCACCGTGTTTAAATGTTCTGAAATTAGTGCCGTATTTAGCCATAAATTCAGCGTAGTAGGTGTTAATTTCTGAGCCCACTTCTTTTATGCCAGGTTCGTTCATTAAAACTGACATGACGTGTGCTTGATGAATAACTATCGGAAACAACCCGATCGAAAGCAAGAATCCGAATACATAACTCAAGATTAGAATTACTGTCATGTTTGTACCTTGTAATTTTTCTTCTGTTAACCCGGATGCTGCCATCCAAGCATTTCCAAAAACTATTTTACTGTACCATATAAATCCTACGACCAATGGTATGAGCGCCGCTAGGGCAATGATTAACATGTTTGGCATCATAAGTTTGTTTGTTTAAGTGTAGATAAAAATATAGATAAAGGTATTAATTTTATTCGAAAAACAAGTACAAGCACATCCTCATTCCAAAACCGATAAGAATAATGCCAAAAATGCGGTAGGCTAATTGTAAACTCTTTGGGTTTATGTATGCTTGAATGCGTTTCGCTAATATTACTTTTGCTATGTCGGTAGTAAAGATGGCTAATAGTGTACCTGTTAAAAAAATGCTGGAATCACTTCCGCTCTTTTGCTCTGCATAACTTATAACGCCTATCCAAACCATAAGAACAAATGGATTTACGAAATTTACCAAGAAGCCTTTGATGAAAAACCAAGGGTAGTGGTGTGCCTTTAAATTTACAGGCTCTGCTTGTACTTGATGTTTCGAAAAAATGTATTTCAATCCAATAGCAATCAGTAGAGTTCCACCTACGAGCGCTATCCAAAGATGAGCATTGGGTTGTGTGATGAAGGGAATTAATCCAACGGAACACAAAAGTACATAAACGATATCACTCACTACAATACCAAGAGCTACCAATAAACCTGGTATGAGTCCGGCTTTGAGCGTGCTTGAAAGTAAGAAGAAAAAAACAGGGCCAATAAAGATCAACATCCCTAAGCCTAATAAGTATCCTTCAATAAAGTTTTCCATTGAATTATTTCTATTTACTCTAAGTTAGGTTTAGAAGGACTTGAGTAAATTTTTTCAAGGACAATATTTTTTATTGCTAAATACAATAGCAAAAGTATTCCGAATGATAATAGTTTAAAATCAATTGTATATATCTTAAACATATACGGCAGATAGGTCAAGAAAGAAATAAAAGGTAATAATAGGAAGTAAAAATGACGTCTGTAGTAAAATACATAAACAACGGCGAGTATATCTCCCATGAAGTAATATCTTTCATGCATATAAGGAAGAAAATAGGGGAATATTAATGCGCATAAAAAAGCAAATTCAATATAATTTTCTCTTTGAGCATTTTTTTTGTTGGTGTACACCATTACCAGTAAAATTGTTATAGCGACTGATATAAATATGCCAGCATTTCCTAGGTCACTAGCCCAGGTATTTGGCATGAAATTATAGAAGCTTACAGAATTAAATGTCAGTATGAAGTTTTGGCCTTCTGCTTGGTTTATGTAAATAGTTAATAATTCATAAAAGTTTCTGCCTGCAATAAGGGCAGGTATGAGTGTAACAAGATACACGAGAAAAATGCTGAGAACGTGTTTTATTTTAACACGTGTATTTGTTAAGAATAAAACGATGAAAAAAGGAGCAACGAATATGGCTTGTATTTTTAAAGACAAAGCAATTCCATAAACGATAAAAGCGATGGAGTATTGGTCTTTTAAGATATAATACAGACTCATGATTACAAAGGCTGTATATATAGAATCGCATTGGCCCCACATAGCACCATTAATTAAAACAGTAGGAAGTATGCATACTGTTCCTGTTGCAATATAAGCCCATATAGCTTGACTATATTTTAGCTTGATTATTTTGTAGACATAAAATGCTATGACGAAATCAAAAAAACATGAAATAACTTTTATTCCGATTTCCCATTTAACAGGGAAATGTATCATTAATCCTAATATGTAAGTGTATAATGGGGTGTAATTTGAAAAAGGATATTTATACGCACTAATGCCTTCGTGATGGCTTATGAAGTCACACCAAATTAATAGGTAGTATTTCATGTCATCTGTGATGATATATCGAAATGAATGTTTAATCAAAAAAATGCACAGTAAAAAAATACTGAATAGTAATTCTAAACGATACTTTACTAAATAGTCTTTTAGTTTATTCATGATGTCTGTCGTGTAGATTGAAAAAAAATTACAAGGAATCTGTTCCTGCTGGAGAAAATAAAAAATCGGTGAGGTTGTCAATGTCATAAAGCATTTGAAATGCTTTGGATTCTTTTCTGCAAAAGGGGGTCATTAATTTAACCATTTTTTCGTATCCTTCTGTTGTTAAGTCACAGTAGAAATTTATACGATCGGCTGTTATGATTCCAGTATCTTCTTCTGAAAGTCGAAGTGTTAATGTACAGTTTTTATGTTCTATGAATTCAATATTTTCAAGAGGAAGTTCTGTTTGGTTGTTCAGTAAATTAAGCTGAACGAGGTCTCTAAATTGTATAGCTTCGGCTTTGTTGAAATTGAAAAGACGAACGACATTATCTCCGTATTCATTAATGTTATTGAGGTAATCGAGTTTCATAGAAATATAAATTATAGAATCCGGTGTTAAAATACGTTGTTATGGTTTCGACATTAAGTCGTTGTGTATGCTTTGATATGAATCCGATCCAATGGAAACTTCTCCTCGGAAAGGATTGTCTAACATCACAATCAAATGAATTAAAGATCCAATAACAAGTGCAATGATACAATTCATTATAATATGCAGTTGTATGGACGGTATGTTAAACAAGCAACATATCGTAATCGTAATCAATGCGCCGATAAAGATCATGAACCATACGACAGAGACCATTCCTTCGTCCACGCATTGCAGTCTTTGTATGCGCAGTTCGGTCAATCGGTTGAATTGTCGAATGGCTTCCGCTAAAATAATTTCTTCTCGTTTTGATTGGGG
>JAYTLG010000266.1:0-6774 GCA_043729555.1 Cytophaga sp. | reverse complement strand
CAGATGTCTTATACGTTTGCATAAAAAAACCTCGTAGCAAATACGAGGTTTTTTTTGTATCTAAATGGATAATTTAGACTACTTTATAACAAAATGTTCTTCACCTATTTTAAATCCATCTACATACAGTTCTATTATGTGCAGACCATGCTTGTAGTGCTTCGGGTGATTGTATAAAAAATCAATCTTTGCTGATTTTCCATCAAATTTAATACTCACTTTTGAAGTATATGGAGTTTCTTTACCATTCAAGCTAAATAAGCCACCACCAGCGATTGGATCATAAATTTCAACACCATGTGGATCTAACAAGCGCATCATAACAGACTTATAACCGCCATTTGTAGAATCTGTAGAGACCATCGTAAAATTAACATGTACAATTTTATAACTCGATTTATGTGGCTCATGTACATGATGTGCTGAATCAGAAATATTTTCAATATCTTTTACCAACACCACTGTAAGATCTTCGGCACGTAAAGAACTGTGTGACTTTACCTGAGCCATACTTGGAGCTGCCTGACAGAATAATACAGCCGTTATAAATCCAAAAACAATTTTACTTAATTTACTCATATCTTTAACTATAAATTACTCACAAAACTTAATGCAGGTACCTGACTTATCAATAAAACGGGTCTTTTCATTTAATACAACTTCTGCCATTCCATTAACAACATCGTATGCGTATTCGTATTTAAAAGGAATTGCCAATTCACCTTTACTATTTATAAACCCATATTTACCACCCAATGTAACGACGGCGAATCCCTCCGAATACGGACGTATTACTTTATAGGTAAATGGACTAACAATTGCATTTAGTGTATTAATACATCCCCAATTACCCGACTTAACTGCCATTATAGTGCCAGAAATTTCTCTGTCTTCCAACCACTGATACGCAATTGGTATGATTACAGTTCCAGTTTTATCAATATATCCATATAAATTATTTTTTTTGACTTTGGCATAACCGTCTGAAAAATCTGCTGCCCAATCATATACTGCAGGAATCAACATAACACCTGATGTGTTGGCATAACCCCAAAATGCACCTTTGTGTACGCGTACCAAACCATCTTTAAAAACGGAAACCCAATCTTGCTCTATCGCCAAAATGATTTTACCGTTTTTGTCGATCATCCCATATTTAGCGTCTTTTGAAACTACGGCAGCTCCATTGCTATAATTTGCAGCTTTATCATAGGTCGCAGGGATTACAAGCTTACCAGTTGCATTGATATATCCATACAAATTATCCTTCCGAACAGCCGCCAAACCACTAGAAAACTCCAAAGCAAATTCAAATTGAGCGGCAATAACAATTTTACCTGTCTTGTCTATATAACCGTACTTACCGTCTTTTTTAATGACTGCAAAACCCTCCGAAAATGGAAATGCTTGTTCAAACTTTGCAGGTATTTTTAAGGTTCCCATTTTATCAATGTAACCCCAAGCACCTGCAAATTTAATTACGGCAAAGCCTTCCGTGAATGACATTGCCGAATCATATTTTACTATTATTTTGATTACACCCGTTTGGTCAATATAGTACCCTTTTCCCATTCGATACACCAAAGCTCTATTTTCAGAAAATGGAGCAACGCGATCGTATATGGGTTGTATTAGAACTGTACCAGTTTGCGCATCGATATAACCATACTTTCCACCAGAAACAAATGGTGTGGGCGTTTGCGCAAAAACAATTTGACTCAAACAACAGAAAATTATTAATGCGGCACATTTAAGATACTTCATACGTCTAAATCGAAGGATTTTGCTATTTGTACAAGATTAACGAATAAATAATTTGTACAATATAACAATCAAACCAAGCAAAAAAATCAACATAACAATTTTATTAGTCAGATGCATGGCACGTAAAGCGCTCGATTCTTTTACATTGGGATCTTTTTTACGGAAGAAATACGTAAACAGAGGGCCTATATTAAAATATTCTTTCATATTCATAGCTTCTACTTTAGTTTAAACATACTCATTAACAATTGGTTCCAGCCATTTACCATCTTCTTTAATCAAATTGATCAATTCATCTACAGCTTTATCAGAAGAAATGGCCTTATTTACAACGGTTTGACCTCGATATAAAGCAATTTTATCCTTACCAACACCCACATAACCATAATCTGCATCGGCCATTTCACCCGGACCATTTACAATACATCCCATGATACCAATTTTTACACCTTTTAAATGATCGGTGCGCTTACGAATCATGGCCGTTGTTTCTTGCAAATCAAACAGGGTTCGCCCGCAGGACGGACAAGAAATATATTCCGTCTTCGTCATACGTGTACGTGCAGCTTGTAAAATACCAAAGCCTAAATTATTTAAGCTTTTCAAATAGGAAAGCATGTTAGGCTTGTTGTCCTCTAACTTACTATTTTCGGCACTCAACAAAACACCATCCCCCAAACCATCTATTAATAAACCACCAACATCTGTTGAAGCAGCCAAAAACAACGATTCCTCATTTTTATGTGCATAGCTACGCTTTATGATAACAGGCGTTTTAATCTCTTTGTTCAATAATATCATAAATGCTCTGCGCATTTCTGCCATTGCATGTTCGTTGAATGACTCCAAAATCAACACAGCAGTGGCATCGGATTCCAAGCGACTCAAAAATACCTCATCAATATCCGTGATATCCGCCAATACGAAATTCAATTTGGGATGCTTTACTACATCGGTTTTATACCACCGCGCCGCAAACATGGGGAATACATGTGTTTTATCGGACAATACTTTCCAGGTATCTGCATCCACAATCTCTTTCAAGCCATTCGGCATCATAAAAGTGGCTTTTTGATGGCCTGTATAAATGAAGTCTGCACCCAAATCGTTCATGCTCCACTTATCCAAAGCGGGTAAATAAAAATGACCAATGGATTTCAAATCTTGAACTTCGAGAGATTCTACCAAACTAAAATCGGCAAGTACGCGAGGTACATTTGAACCACCAATGGTATGTACGTCTGTTGTATTTCTTCTTTTATATGCGAAAGGAAATATTGGATTTCGTTCTACAAATGGAATCGACACATGCGTTTTGCGAAGGTCGTAACGTTCCACTAATTTTCGAGCAACAGGAATTTCTAATTCTGGCGCCTCCGTTAAGGACACTCGAACAGTGTCTCCCAAACCATCTTCTAATAAAGTACCAATCCCAACGGCCGATTTAATTCGACCATCTTCTGCTTCTCCAGCTTCGGTAACACCCAAATGTAAAGGATAAGGACGTAGCCCTTCTTCATCCAATTTCTGAACCAAAAGACGATATGCTTGCACCATTACTTGCGTATTGCTGGCTTTCATTGAAATAACAATATTGTAATATTCCAAGTCTTCACAGATTCGCAAAAACTCCAAAGCCGACTCCACCATACCTAATGGTGTATCTCCATAACGAGATAAAATCCGATCGGAAAGCGAACCGTGATTGGTTCCGATACGCATTGCCGTACCGTATTCTTTACAAATATGAACAAGTGGAACGAACTTTTCACGGATACGATCCAACTCTTCTTGATACGATTCGTCTGTATATTCAATTACTTCAAACTTCTTTTTGTCGGCATAATTGCCCGGATTGATACGAACTTTTTCGACAATTTTAGCAGCAAGTTCGGCAGCATTTGGGGTAAAATGTATGTCGGCAACCAAGGGGATATCATAGCCTCTTTTCAACAATTCCTTCTTTATTTCAGCCAAATTTTGAGCCTCCTTCATACTGGGAGCTGTCACTCTGACATACTCACATCCAGCATCAACCATTCGAATAATTTGCTCAACACTGCCTAAAGTATCCATCGTATCAACGGTTGTCATCGACTGAAGTCGAATTGGATTATCACCGCCCATTGGAATCTTACCAATCGTTACGACACTCGTTTTGCGACGAACATATTGTGTTAAGCTCGAACAATATTTTGTGTTTATTGAAGAATATTCGGTGTTGGACATCTCTTGATTTTATTATATAGAATGAAAGATAACTTTTTTGTTCAATTACCTATATTTTTATTCAAATTAATTGACAAAATTGCACGTTAGCAATTTTTAGTCTAATCTAAAAATCGGTAACTATTTAATTAATATTCAGATATTTTATCATAACTAATATAAATTATAACTTGAACATAAAAACATCCGAATTTTTTTATAAAATTAGCCTGCATGAGGTATTTTAATCGATTGAACAAGTGTTCGGTACAAATCAATTATATGTAAATATCACTAGAATTGATTTACTACAAGTCGCCCAACTGTGGACGCAATAAGAGCTCCTCAACAACCGTTTGTCTCGACAAATTATACACCCCCCAAATAGCACCTGCTACATCTTCGGGTTTCATAAAGCGCTCTTTCGGCAAGTCTACCCCCTCCCATGAAGACGTCAATGTTGCCCCAGGCAACACTGCTGTAACTCGAATATTGTTTGGTTTCATTTCCTCCCTCAGTACTTTTGTCAGGCCCAAAAGTGCATACTTAGAAATACAATAAGACCCACCTGTTACATACGGAATAATACTCGCAGTTGAGCAAATATTAAAAATGGTGCCTGCTTGATTTTTGACCATCCCTGAAACAATTCCACGGGTGATATCATATGCACTCATCAAATTTGCCTGAATCAAATTTTCTAAAATACCTTCGGGTTCGTTATGGATTTGCCCATGAACAAAAACACCTGCATTGTTAACCAAGACATCGGCAACTCGATCCAATTTTGAGTAAGCCGACAATACTTCCTCCCTACCCGATTTGGTAGCAAGATCTGCTGCGCATGTATAAACAGAGACAGAAAACCCAATAGCTTTAATTGAACTTTTCAATGATTCCAAATCAGAAGCATTACGTGCACATGTAAATACATCAAAGCCTTCTGAAGCAAATTTATATACAAGTGCTCGACCAATACCCTTTGTTCCACCGGTTATTATTACGAGTTTATTCATTTTCTTTTAATTGTTTGCCACTTAAATATACCTTATTTTAGTAAGGATTTTAAGAAGATTAATTGATTAGTTGACGTTCGAACCTGATGAAAAGTTTTGGTAAATACATAATATTAATAGGTAGTCTCTTTGTAAGAAGAGAAAAGTTTGTTGTTTACTGGAAACTCATCATCGACGAATGCATCATAATTGGCACAGGTTCAATCTTGATTGTTGCCATTGTATCTTCGTTTATTGGAGCAGTAACCTGTATACAAACGGCCGCAAATTTGGTTAGCCCCTTAGTGCCAATTTACGTGGTAGCATCCGTAGTGCGAGAAATGTCTATTTTAGAACTTGCCCCTACCTTTACATGTGTAGTGTTAGCCGGGAAAGTTGGTTCAAGCATTGCTGGTCAATTAGGTACCATGCGCATTACCGAACAAATTGATGCCTTAGAAGTAATGGGTATTAACTCTGCCTCTTATCTAATTTTACCGAAAATTATTGCAAGTCTGATTACTATACCGATGTTGGTGATATTTGCAGCATTGCTAGCCATGACGGGTGGTTATGTAGCTGGTATTTTAGGAAATATCATGTCTACCGAAGATTATATTTATGGTATCCAAGCTGATTTCAACGAATTCAACGTTGCATTTGCCCTGATTAAAGGTTTTGTTTTTGCGTTTCTAATATCTTCGATTTCCTCCTTTCAAGGATATTTTACCAAAGGTGGAGCTCTAGAAGTTGGCCAATCATCAACAGCTGCTGTTGTTAACAGTTGTATTGCTGTTTTGGTTGCAGATTTATTACTCGCACAATTATTATTAAACTAGTCCTCGCTAATTCCAACATACTCGTATGATTGAATGCAAAAACATAAACAAGTCCTTTAACGGCAAGCAGATTTTAAGCAATATTTCTGCAAAATTCGAGCAAGGCAAAACAAATCTCATTATTGGCGCTAGCGGTACAGGTAAAAGTGTATTATTAAAAACGCTTGTAGGTCTTGTTCATCCAGATACGGGCTCTATTTTATACGACGATAGAGATTTCACACAGGCAGATAAAGAAGCAAAGCAAGTAATCAGAAGAGAAATCGGAATGCTTTTTCAAGGCGGAGCCTTATTCGATTCTAAAACGGTTGAAGAAAATGTGATGTTCCCACTTGAAATGTTGAGTGAAATGTCGAAAAGCGAAAAGTTAGATCGCGTACAATTTTGCCTTCAGCGCGTAGGTTTAGAACATGCAGCAAAATTAAAACCGTCTGAAATTAGTGGTGGTATGGCCAAACGTGTTGGTATTGCACGTGCCATTGTAATGAATTCTAAATATCTATTTTGCGACGAACCCAATTCTGGTTTGGACCCACAAACATCCATCCTCATTGACAACCTAATCCAAGAAATTACACACGAATACAACATCACTACCGTAGTCGTAACCCACGACATGAACTCTATGCTGGAAATTGGTGAAAACATCATCTTCATGTTTAAAGGTGAAAAAATTTGGGAGGGCACAAAAGAAGATATTTTAGGAACAGAAGTAAAAGAGCTCCAGAATTTCATCTTTGCAAGCAAATTGATTCGTGATATGAAAAATTAATAAAGCATTAGGCTTTAGGCATTCAGCTTAGAACAAGGCGCTCAACTGCATTCTTCCAGTATGTATTGTTTTAACAGATTCAGATTTACGTCCTTCATAGGAAAAGGAAATCTGCAAGCCATTTGTTAATCGTTCTTGCCATGCAATATTCCACGTCACGTTATTGCCATTCAATAAAGCCTCTTGTATCTCATAG
>JAYTLG010000265.1:0-12433 GCA_043729555.1 Cytophaga sp. | reverse complement strand
GCAAGATGGTGTTATGGTAAAAGTTACAGACATGCAAGGAAAGATGTATTATGAATCTCCAACCAATGGTGGTACTGCAACGTGGAACTTGACAAACTATGCAGGTATAAAAGCTGCTTCAGGTATGTATCTGGTTTTTGCAACTACAGAAAGTGGAGAAGAGAAATTTGTAGGTAAAATTGCAATCATTCAATAATGCTGCATAAAACAAAAGGGATTGTTTTAAATTATATTAAATACAGTGACACGTCGATCATTGTCAAGATTTATACAGAAGCTTTTGGTTTGCAATCGTATATTGTAAATAGTGTTCGCAGTGCTAAGGCCAAAAATAAAATTGCACTGTTTCAACCATTGACCTTGTTGGATATGGTTGTGTATCACAAGAATCATCAAGGCTTACAGCGTATATCTGAAGTTCGATCTGCAGAACCTTATTTTTCAATTCCTTTTGAGATGCATAAAACGAGTATCGCTATTTTTTTATCCGAAGTTCTAATTAAAACATTAAAGGAAGAATCAGCAAATCAGGAATTGTTTGATTTTTTATTCCATTCGTTTCATACACTTGATAAAATAGAAAAAAGCACACTAAATTTTCACGTCTCTTTCTTGCTTCGATATTCTTTTTATCTAGGCTTTTTTCCTGCTGATGTAAAAAGTATATGGGAGAATAGTTTGTATAAACCTTCTGCTGAAATTATTGAATATGTAGAAAATTGCATGAAGTATACCTACTTCGAGACCTTCAAATCAAGCAATACCCACCGCCGGGAAGCGTTGGATATTGTGATTGCATTTTACAAAAACCAAATTGAATCGTTTGGCGATATTCAGTCTATTGTTGTATTGAGAGAAGTATTAGCGTAACCGTGTACTTATTTTGACAATGTAATGGTACGCTCTACCACATTGTATTTACCAGGAATTGCTTTTTCAGCAGCATCTAATAATTCAAGCTTAATTGTTGATTCGCCAAGTGGCAAGCCCTTTAACACATAACCTCTCCAATCTGTAATGATAAAGCTCTTGCCATTTATAGTAGCACGTACTCTGTTTCCTGTTTCAGATAAAACGGTATTTGCCAAGAAAAAATCTAGCAAGACATTTTCCGTATCTTTTCCTTTGTATTCGCCTTTTGGTCTGCTATAAAATAACATTGGCTTTGTCAAATCGATTTTTTCGTTTGTTGCTTTTCCAACAGTAAATTGTCTAACATCAGACGCTCCAAAATGTTTTAAACTTTCATGATACGAACGAGAAAGAAATGACAAGGCAAGGTAATGCCCATCAGGCAAATTTTCGGTAAATGCAGCTTCGTATTTAGCCAAATACGGTTGGTTGTTTAATATTAAATGAATGTGCTGCCCTTTGTCTGAGTTTGCACAGTTAATCGCGCATGAACCTTCTACAGTTGGCTTTGCTAACTGATAGTTTTTTATTTCGTATGCAAAATTTACATCGTTTGATTTTAATACAGCACCTTCTGCTGGTGTATTGAGCTCTAAGATGGCATCACCAAATTCTGGAGAATCACTTAAAGGAACCAATTCAAGTTCTTTGGATACATTTCCAATGGCTGTTGAATCATTGATAACCCCTGAAGTATCAATCATATTTTCATTCGGTTGTTCTTTAGGTGTGGTGTCGCAACTAGTTAAAGAAGCAAGGACGAAGATGCTGAAGATGACTTTTTTCATGTTGATATTGGTTTTATTTATGAAGCAATAATTTGAATGGGAAGCGTAATCATTTTATCGTAAGATTTTAGCTTTCTGTTTAAGGGCCAACGGTCATAAAGCAACAGTTCTATTGGCTTCCACATACTAACCCATCCAAAAATGTACATGGATTCTTTTACAATAAATTCAAAATAGTTTATGTGGTCTTTTAATCGTTCGATTAAAAAATTCAAACTGATGGCTGCAATCATAATAGGTACACCTTTAGAGAGTGCATCAAATGATTGTGTTTTCATAACCATCAATTCATTTTTTAGCTCGGTAGTATGGATGCGGTAAAACTCACTGAGCTTTGAAGACACTTTACCAATGTCTAGGGCTGAAAGCGATTGAGGCACATGTATTATAATCTTGAAATCTTTTTTAGAGCCATGCGCACTAATGGTAGATATGATGGTATCTATCCAATCTTCTACTTTTGCATCGTCTAAATCATAATTTGGGCCTACAGAATCCCGAATACATTTTTCTGTAATAAATAAATCGATTAAGATCATAGTCAAAACGATAATGATTAAAAATTTATGTATCACTAAAGTTATGAAAAAAAGAGCGATTACTCAATCTTTCTTACTAAAACTGCATCTATTACCAATCGATGTTTGCGTTTGCCGTTATAATATTCGGTACGCAAAACCATTTCATCTTTGTTTAATGCCTTTACATAAACGCCATGTCGAGACATGATGTCGGGGCATGCTCCATTACATACAAGCTCGCGTTCGGTATAGGTTAATCGAATTACTTTTCCGGCCGTAAACTCCCAAGTGCCAGAAGTACTTCCTGGACATTTGTAATTATTTCCTTCCATGAAACACATTTGAAAATGCTCTGTTTGATACGTGTGGTTTACTTTAAATTGTATGTGGCCTGTTGTATAATACGAGGTATCCATCCCTTTGCCATTTGTGTAAATGTGATAGGATTGTAATTTCCATGTGCCATAAATAAATGTGGAGTCTGTGGCATGTGCTAGTATAGACAGAATGGAAATGAAAAGTGCAGTGAGAATAAATTTCATATTCATACTAAAAACAGTTTTATCGTATTTAAACTGTAATCAAGGTACAAAGGTTTTATATAATGCCTAGGTAATCGTTGGGAAACATATCAACGTTTTGTTTTTCAATATGTTGAATATAATCGTTGACTCAAAAAAAAGTCCCGCTCTTTTAACTGAGCGGGACTTTTTTAGTTTTTTATTTCTTTTACAAACCGAATAATATCGGGTTCTAAATTTTTGCTTTCTGCCAACATCCGTACAAATGCCGAACCGATAATGGCGCCATTTGCATACTTGCAGGCATCGCTAAAAGTTTTGTTGTCTTTAATATTAAAACCAATTAGTCGCGGACTTTTTAGATTCATATTTTTAATGCGATTGAAATACACATCGTGGCTATCAGATGTTTGCTTTGCATCGTTTCCTGTTGTGCTGTTTGTTGAAACCATATACACAAACCCTTGCGAAATACTGTCTATGTGATGCAAACGATCATCAGCCGTATTGGGTGTTATCAATGAAATATTTGAAATGTGATTCGATTCAAACAAACTTTGATAATGTTCGGTATATTCATCCAAGGGAAGATCCGGAAGAATTACGCCATCGATACCAATTGCATGTATTTCTTGAATGAATTTTTCAACGCCATATTGCAACACCGTATTGAAGTAGCCCATTACTAAAATTGGGATCGTAACTTCTTTGCGAATATCTTTTAATTGCTGCAACAAAAGTTTGATGGTCATGCCTGCGTTTATAGCATCCAAACTGCTTTGTTGAATTACAGGTCCGTCTGCAACTGGGTCGGAGTAAGGCATGCCAATCTCTACCATGTCTACACCTGCTTTTTCAAGCGCCTTTAATACCGTAGCCGTGTCGTTTAATGTTGGGTAGCCCGCAGTGAAATATATGTTTAATAGGTTGTTGCTTTTTGTTTGGAACAACGCTGTTAATCGATTTGAAACTTTGATTGCTGTCTCCATATTATTTTTTGTTTAGAAATTCGTCTTTTCGAGTGATGTAGGTTTGAAGATCTTTATCTCCACGACCAGACAAATTCACAACGACGATGTCTGATTTTTTAAATGAAATGTTTTCAAGTACTGCTACAGCGTGTGCCGATTCTAATGCAGGGATAATGCCTTCCGTTGCCGCCAACATAAAGGCTGCATCAAATGCTTCTTTGTCGGTAATGCTATAAAATTTGGCACGACCTGTTTCGAATAAATTTGCATGCATGGGCCCAATGCCAGGATAATCAAGGCCTGCAGAGATGGAGTGTGGTTCTACAACTTGTCCATCTTCCGTTTGCATCAATAATGTTTTGCTACCATGCAATACACCTGACTTGCCTAAGAATGTGGTTGCGGCAGAATAGCCCGAGTAAAGACCTTCGCCACCCGCTTCCACTGCTATTAATTCAACATTTTTATGGTCTAAGAAATGATAAAAAGCACCTGCAGCATTGCTACCACCACCTACACATGCAATCACATGCGTTGGATCTGGTGAGCCATTAATTTCTATTAGTTGATTTTGAATTTCTGCGCTGATAACTGCTTGCAAGCGCGCTACCATATCTGGATATGGATGCGGACCTACTACAGAACCGATGATGTAGAACGTATCAACGGGATTGTTAATCCAATCACGTAATGCTTCGTTGGTTGCATCCTTCAATGTTTTGCTGCCCGTCATTGCGGGAATAACTTCTGCCCCCAACATTTTCATGCGCTCTACATTTGGCTTTTGCCTTTCCATATCAACTGCGCCCATGTGAACCACACAGGTCATACCCATTAACGCGCAGGCTGTTGCTGTTGCTACACCATGTTGACCAGCGCCTGTTTCTGCAATGATACGGGTTTTGCCCATACGTTTTGCAATCAAAATCTGACCAATGGTATTGTTGATTTTATGGGCACCGGTGTGGCACAAATCTTCGCGCTTTAAATAAACGGTTGTGTTGTATTTTTCCGACAAGCGTTTTGCGAAATACAATGGTGTAGGGCGACCTACGTAATTGCGAAGTAAGTCTTTGTATTCGGTTTGGAAAGATTCGCTGTTGATGATCTTCAAATAATTTTCGCGAAGCTCTTCAACATTTGGAAACAACATTTCGGGAATAAATGCTCCTCCGAAATTTCCATAGTATCCTTTTTGATTTACGTTGTAGTCCATTTTTTTATGATTAAAGCTGAAGGCTTAAGGCCTAAAGCGAGTGATTGTTAAGATTAAAGCTTAACGCCTGAAGCTTATCGCTTTGAGCAAGTATTTTTGTATAATTTTTAATTCTTTTTTAAAATCGCCATCGTAATAATGACTTATATAGCAACTGTTCCATATTCACATTTTAGCTTTAGGCCTTAAGCTTTTAGCATTAGGCTAGACTTGAATTTTTTAATGCGTTCCACATCTTTCAAGCCCGGCTCTAATTCAAATCGGCTGTTAATATCTAATGCATAGATATTAACAGTTCTAAGGGCATTAAGTTCGGCGAAAATAGATTCATCCACACCACCGCTTAAAAACAAGGGTATGTCGTTGTCGTATTCGTTTAAGATTTCCCAGTTGAAACGTGTGCCGCTGCCACCGTATTCAGGGGTTTTGGTGTCGAACAAGAAATAATCCGAAACCGCTTTGTAGGGCTCTAAGATAGACCAGTCCATTGTTTCGCCAACATGAAATACTTTGATGACTTCCAACCCTGCTTCTTTGCAAGTCAAACAAAACGCAGGAGTTTCGTGTCCGTGTAATTGAACTGCTTTAAATCCGTATGCAGCACAAATGTGCAATACTTCCTCCAAGGATTCATTTACAAACACACCTGTTTTTATAATAGATGCGGGCAATGATTGAACAAAGGCAGGAGTGAGCGTTTCGCCACAATATCTTTTTGATGGTTTGTAGAATATGAAACCCATATAATCGGGCAACAGTGCTGCCACTGCGCTTACATTATCTGGATGCTTCATACCACAAACTTTCAGTTTCATAATTTTATAGTTTATACCAAACCTATGAGGTTTTATAATAATCACCTCTCTACATTCGAATTACCTTTTATTTTATTTAGAAAAACCTCATAGGTTTTCTTTCTTACTTCGCTTCCGCTACAAACGTTTTCAAAGCCGCACCAGGGTCATTGGTTTTCATAAACGATTCACCAATTAAGAAACCCGTATAGCCATGTTTTTTCAATTCAACAATTGTTTTTGGGTCGTCGATACCACTTTCCGAAACCTTGATGTAACGTTCGGGAATATGCTTTGCCACATCAATCGATGTTTGTATGCTTACTTCGAAGGTTTTTAAGTTTCTATTGTTTACGCCAATAACATCAACGGTATCAATCAAGTTTCCTTCAAGCTCTTCTGCATTGTGCACTTCAAGCAATACTTCTAAATTAAGCTTATGCGCATATTCAGACAATTCTTTGATGCGTTGTGGGCTTAGACAAGCAGATATTAATAAAATAACATCGGCTCCCATAGCACGTGCTTCTTCAATTTGATACTCATCCACCATAAAGTCCTTGCGCAAAATTGGAATTTGCAACAACGTTCGTGCTTGCAATAAATCTTCGGTGGTTCCACCAAAGAATTTTGTGTCCGTCAAAACCGAACAAGCACTCGCACCCGCAGCTTGATAGCCCGTAACAACTTGTTTCAAATCTACACTTCCATTGATAACACCTTTAGAGGGCGACTGGCGTTTGTGTTCAGCAATGATGCCACTTAAGGCAGGATTACTGATATACTTTTTAAACGACAATGTTGGTCTTGTATATAAAGGCGATGAACGTAACTGTTCAACTGAAACGCTTGCTTTACGCTCCGTAATTTCAGTCCATTTATGTTCAATGATTTTATCTAGAATATTCATGTTCAATTTCAACTATACTTTAATTTATAAGTAAACAATGCGCGTTTACATGATGTTATTTTATATCGCCGTGGTTGTGTCTCCGCCGCGGCGGATCGACCAATCACCCCAAACGCAGACAGCTTATTTTTTAGAAAACGATTTCGAATTAATACGTACTGGTTAATTTTATTGCCTTTTTAAAGCAATCGTATGCTTTGCCGCTCTCTAACGATTCGCGGGCTGTAGCAATGGCATCCAATAATGAGATGTCGGGTTTGGCCACCGAAATAGCTATCCCTGCATTTGCCAATACAACTTCTTTTTGTGCTTTTGTTGCTTTGTTTTCTAAAACGCTCAAGAAAATTTTTGCAGCATCGGCAATTGTTTTTCCGCCTGATAATTCAATTGCTTTGTATTGATTTAAGCCTAAATCGCTGGGCTCAAGTACTCGGTCAATTTGATTTGAAATCATTTTAAAGGGACCTGTCAACGATATTTCATCGTACCCATCTAAGGCATGTAAAATACCAAATTTACTACCTAAATTTTGATGAATATATGCATACAAACGTGCTAAATCCATATTGTATGTGCCTAATACGTGATAGGTAGGCATGGCAGGATTTACCAAAGGACCAAGCATGTTGTATTTTGTTCTTAAGCCTAATTCTTTTCGAACGGCTGCAACATTTTTTAATGCAGGGTGGAAGAGTGGCGCATGCAACATACAGAAATTGGAAGCTTCAATTTGTTTGCGTAATAATTCTTTGTTGTTGGTGAATTTATATCCTAGATGTTCAAGTACATTTGATGAGCCACAATTAGAAGAAACAGCATAGTTGCCATGTTTGGCTACCTTCACATCTCCACCTGCAACAATAAAACAAGAAAGGGTAGAAATATTGAAGGTGTCTTTGCCATCACCACCGGTACCAACAACATCAACGGGCGTGTATTCAGATAAATTTGCATCTAAGCACATTTCTAAAAGGGCTTCTCTAAAACCTAGCAATTCTTCTACACGAATGTTTCGCAGCATGTATACAGATATAAACGCTGCAATTTGAGATGTATTTAAGGAGCCTTCTCCTACTTTTAACATCACATTTTTTGCTTCTTCTCTTGTAAGAATATAATGATTGCTTAGGCTTCTTAATAGTTCTTTCATATGCTTTGTATCAATTAAATTGATTTCGTGTTTTTTATTTTCTCTGGCGCCAGTCTTCATACTGGTGCTCTATCAATCAAGTGGTCGGACGGACTGAAAAAGCCGTCTGACCACTATGGGTAAAGCGGTCAACATCTTCTCTAGTCGTAAGACCACTTTTTCTTGTGGTCCGACGACTAGTCTTATTAAAACCTTCGCCTACACAAACTTCTCTGGCGCGAGTCTTAGCGAAGCGGGACTCGTGACTGTTATTTTTGTAGTCTTTGACTACATTTTTATTTAGGTGTAGTCAAAGACTACGAAATGTTAAGCACTAGTCTGAAGACTAGCGCTAGGTGAAAATTCCATCCGTTTGGAATTTGTTTTTTGGAATTTAGCCTTTAGGCTTCAAGCCAATTCTGCATCATCTCTTTCCCAAACTCGGTCAAGATAGATTCTGGGTGGAATTGTACACCAACAATGTCAAGCGTTTTATGTCTCAATGCCATTATTTTTCCTTGCTCATCAACAGCTGTAATTTCTAAAACGTCAGGAAAGTTTTTTGTGTCAACGACCCACGAGTGATATCTACCAGTTGTAATTTCGTTTGGCAAGCCTTTAAATAAATCATCTTTATTTAAAATAGTTGATTTGGTTGCAATGCCATGATAAACGTTGTCAAGGTTGGTTAAGGTACCTCCAAATACTTCACCGATTGCTTGGTGGCCTAAGCAAACACCGAAAATACTTTTCTTGCCTGCATACGTTTTAATTACTTGCTGTAAGATTCCTGCTTCTGAAGGTATTCCTGGGCCAGGTGATAACAAGATTTTATCGAAACGTTCAATTTCTTCAATCGTAATTTTATCGTTACGATGTACCTCAACATTTGTGTAACCCAATGCTTTTATAATGTGCACCAAGTTGTATGTGAACGAATCGTAATTGTCTAAAACTAATATGGATTTATTTTTCATAATGGTATCTCCTAGATTAAATGCTTTCTGCCATTTCGATGGCTTTCTTAAGTGCGGCTAACTTGTTGTTTACTTCTTGCAATTCGCTATTGATATCCGACAAGTCTACAACACCAGCACCAGCTTGATAAAATAAAATATTGTCTTTACTCATAATGGTACGAATCATAATTGCATGATTGAATTCGCCATTAAAACCAATAAAGCCAATAGCACCACCATAATAACCACGGTTGCCATGCTCATTGCGATCAATGATTTTCATTGCATTGTGTTTGGGTGCACCCGATAAAGTACCTGCAGGGAAGGTGTCGCCTACAATATTCATAAAGGCATCTTTATTATCCATTTTACCCGTCACTTTAGAAACTAAGTGAATAACGTGCGAATAATATTGAACCTCTTTTAATGTTTCTACTTGAACATCATGACAGTGACGACTTAAATCATTTCGTGCTAAATCTACCAACATAATATGTTCCGAGTTTTCTTTCGGATCATTTAATAACTGCATAGCCAAATCATAGTCCTTAACGTCATCACCCGTTCTGCGGAATGTACCTGCAATTGGGAAGATGCTTGCTTTATCTTCCTTCACAACAATTTGCGCTTCAGGCGATGAACCAAATAAGCGGAAGCTGCCGTAATCAAAATAGAATAAGTATGGAGATGGATTGATAGAACGCAAGCTTCTATATACATTAAAATCATCGCCTACATATTGTCTAGAGAATCTGCGTGACAATACAATTTGGAAAACATCACCTCTGCGGCAATGATCTTTCCCTTTTTGCAATACTTTTAAAAATTCTTCGTCTGTAAAGTTTGACTCTTCGCGATCGGCCATACGAAAATCGTAGATGCCGTAGTCTTGTCCATTTAAATATGCTTCAACCTCTTCAATGGAAGTGGTATCCGTAAATTCAGCACCTTCCGGATAATTTTCAATGATGGTTAACTCATTGTTGAAATGATTGAAAACTAAAATGAAGCGGTAAATATGGTATTGTAAGTCTGGAATCTTGCGGTATTCTGTTTCGAAGCTTTTAATTTTTATGTCTTCGAAATAACGAACAGCGTCATAGGTTGTATAACCAAATAGACCGCTGCTTATATGCGGAAACTTTTTATCGTCATTTTTAAAACGCTTTACAAAAGAAGTGATTTGTACGGGCACATTTGTTTCTTCAATATCCAAGTTGGTTGTGCTGCCATCTGGGTAATATTCTGTAAACGATCCATTGTCGATTTTGATCCCCGCAATTGGGTTGCAGCAGATGTACGAATAGATATCTTGATTGCCATGATAATCCGAACTTTCCAATAACATGGTCTGTGGAAATTTATCTCGTAGTTTCAAATACATGCTCACAGGAGTGGTTGTATCGGCAAGTATTTTTTTATAGTTAAGCTTTAATGTATATGTTTTCATAAGTGAATTTCGGATGTGTTATAAAAGAAAAGAGGCTTGCCGTGAACAGCAAGCCTCTTTTTTGATATATAATTCAAACAGGACACAGCAGCATGTTCACGAACCGATTAGTTCACGCACCACCACCATTGTTTAGTTCCTATCATTGTCTTCATGTTTACAAAGATATGGGGGAATTTTCAATTTCCAAATACAGGTACTAAAAATTATGAATATAGCTTATAAAACAGGATGTTTTGCCGTGGTTGTGTCTTTTGGACCAACCACCATCTAGCTTGTGGTTGGTCGAAAAGACGCAACCACGGCAAAACATAGCACACAACCGATGCCTTCGCTTTAAGTAAACGTCTCATCAAAGAGACGAAACCTATGCGATTTTGTTAATTAAATATTCGCTCTTTAATTAACCGTGGCCGTTAAGGTGCATGTAGCTATTTAATTTTCGAAACCTTATAGGTTTATTTAAAACATGCGCAAAAAACTTATTCTATCTGCATTTAAACAATCCGCTTTATGCTTACTATATTTGTTGTTCGGTATTATTTATAAAATTATGCAAACAACAAACGGCACGTATGCTTTTCAAGGAATTGCCTTGACAGATTTAGCTACCCAATATGGTACACCTTTATATGTTTATAACAGTGAAAAAATTCTTTCACAGTATAAACGTTTGCACAATGCTTTTTCTGGTGTCGATGTACGTATTAAATATGCAGCAAAAGCATTAACGAATCAGGCGATCTTAAAATTATTGCGTGGTGCAGGTGCAGGTGTGGATGTTGTATCCATTCAAGAATTAGAATTAGCATTGAAGGCTGGCTTTAAAGCAAGTGATATTATGTTCACGCCAAACTGTGTTGATTTTTCTGAAATAGTAGAAGCCGTAACGCATGGTGTTCAAATCAATATTGACAATTTACCTTTCTTAGCACAATTCGGACAGAAGTATGGCAATACCGTTCCATGTTGCGTGCGTATAAATCCACATATTGATGCAGGTGGTAATCTTAAAATCATGACCGGCCATAAAGGATCTAAATTTGGTATTTCGATTGAACAAGTAAATCAGATTTATGAAATTGTAGATGAATATGAAATTTCAGTAAACGGTGTACACGTGCACAGTGGTTCTGATTTTAAAAATGCGGATGCCTTTGTACGTGCAGCGGAAGTGGTTTATTCGGTTGCAATGCAATTCGACACATTAACATTCTTAGATTTTGGTAGTGGCTTTAAAGTAGCATACAAAGAAGGCGACTACGTAACCAATATTGAAGAGCTTGGAAAAAAGATGAGCGATTCGTTTAATGCATTTTGTGTGAATTATGGTAAAAAACTAGACATCTGGTTCGAACCAGGAAAGTTTTTGGTGAGTGAATCAGGAATGTTATTGGTTTCGTGTACGGTGATTAAAGAAACACCCGCGTGTAATTTTATCGGCGTCAACTCAGGATTAAATCATTTGATTCGTCCGATGATGTATGGTTCGCATCACGACATTGTAAATGTGAGTAACCCTAAAGGCGATAAGCGCATGTACACCGTAGTTGGCTATATATGCGAAACAGATACCTTCGGTTCGGATTTGTTTATTGAAGAAACCAACGTAGGTGATGTGATTGGTTTAAAAAATGCAGGCGCGTATGGTTTTAGTATGAGTTCAAATTACAATTCACGTTTTAGACCTGCAGAAGTTCTTGTTCATAATGGCAAACATCAGCTGATTCGTAAACGCGAAACGATGGAAGATTTGTTAAAAAACCAGATTGACATCGAATTGTAAAAAATATTTTAAAAAAATAAAAAATATTTTTGACCCCATTTTGGGGTGCTTTTTTAAAGAAATAAAAAATGGTGGTATAGGGTAAAATTCTACACCACCATTTTTATTATGTTTCAAATCCATGATGAATAAAGGCGTATAGAGTTTTTAAATCATTTTTTATAATAATTATTGTCATAAAAAAAACTTATTGAAAGATATAACCTTTTGAGTTATCCACCGTTAAAGAAGTGGAAAACGTACCTTGTTGGTTGTTTGGTATTTGGAAGTTTAAAAAAAATTATTTAGTATTGAATTAACTTTTAGTCGAGTATTTTTTATATAGGATTTATTTTATTACAAAAAAGGAGGATTACAATCATGGCAAAAGCAAAAGCTCCCGCTAAGAAAGCAGCTACTAAAAAAGTAGCAGCTAAAAAACCTGCAGCTAAAAAAGCAGCAGTAAAAAAAGTAGCTAAAAAAGCAGCAGTGAAAAA
>JAYTLG010000264.1:0-2485 GCA_043729555.1 Cytophaga sp. | reverse complement strand
TGAAGAAATATATGCGAGCGGAAGCAACACTTCTACATACGAGCTTGGTACAAGCAAAAAGACAACCCCAACAGGTGTTTATGGTATTAAAATAGCCTATATTTTTTAAGCTACTATTATTGCAAAAGAGTGTTTATTCCAACAGCTTAAAAAATCAGCTGTTAGAATAAACACTCTTTCATTTAAGCCTCATCATCGCTAGCCAATGAAACCACTATTGGTTTATAGTTGTATCGTACAAAGGTACACCAGGTACAATCTTCCTCGCCACAGCCTTTGCTAAATTCATGTTTCATGATGCTCGTATACGAGTTTGTCAATTGTGTAGCAACAATCTGTTCGTCTTCGGGTGAAATGAATATTTTATGTTTGGTTTGCTTCTTCGTTGTTGCATCCGGTTCAACAAAGTCCAACTCGCCCGTTGTTACTTTATAATTCGTTTTGCGATCATTTTCAATCAACAATTTATAAAAAATGATTTGTCGCCAATAATCTCCACCATTCGGTTCTTTATCAGTTGGCGGCATCAACTTTGACTTGCTGGTTGCATACTTCCCTGTTTTATAATCAATCACATTTACATCCTTACCAAAAATTTCAATCTTATCAACGTTTCCTTTTATTGGGATGCCATTATATTCAACGTTGTCAATTTTATGTTCCAACAAAACATCTTTATGCCATTCGTTTATATAAGCTGTATACAATTCGGGCAAAACGACTGTTGACCCATACTCTTCGTAATTTTTATATTCAATCAAGGTAAAATGCGAATGTACATTTTTCAATTTCAATTTGAATACATCACATAAATATTCAACCGTTGGAAAACGTTTCGCTTCGTCATCTATCATCTTGGCAAAAAAATCTTTCAATGCTTCGTGTACCGCCGTACCAAAGCCTGATGAGGCGGTACGTGCACTTGGTACCATCAACATATTTTCAAAATAAAAAGAGATGGGACACTTCAAATATTTATTCAAATGTGTCACACTCAATTTGTAATTTTCTAACAACTCATTCAAATAAACCGAATCAATCAATGGTATAACAGGAGGCTCTGAAAATTGGAGCAAATCAATTTTATATTCAACAATGGCATCGTCACTTACATTCACATACTCAATATTATTTGCTGCATCTTCTATAAGCTCCACAACAAATCGACTGCAAACCAATTCCTTTTCATTGATATCTTTTGCAGCATATGAAATATACAAGTATTCTTTCGCACGCGTGAGTGCCACATAAAACAAACGTCGTTCGTCTTCTTCGTTGTCGTGGTCCACATTTTCGGCAATGGTACTTGGAATCTTAAATCCATAATTACGCGCCGACTGCCCTTCCCATTGCTTGGATATACAGCCGATTAGAAACACATACTTAAATTCTAATCCTTTTGAAGAATGTGATGTTACAAAATTGACACCTTTGTCTGCATGAATAACCTTTTGCAGATTCATGCGAATATCATTGGCCAACATTTTTTGAATGGTCGACAAAAATTCTTTCAAGGTTAATAAAGGTGTGCGTGCAGTTTCTTCTTTCAAAAAATCAAAGAAGGTAGTTAAGACCTGCATGTACCACGTCTTTTCTGAGGTATTCATAATCCACGAAAGAATACCACCTCTTGTAGTTATTTTTTCAAACAATACTTGTAAGGTAATGTTGTGAAATTCTTTTTGCCAATACACTAAGTTTGCTTCTAAATCAAGTATTGCTTGCAACGAAAACAAATTCAGTTTAGCCAATTCTGTTTTGTCGCCCATCAACTCGCGCCAACGGATGGTCTTCCCATCTGCGGTACGACGTGTCTTTCGAGAAATATTTGCAATATCTCTTGGGTCAATATTAAAGTACTCAAAATGCATCAAACGAAACAAGTGTTCTTCGCCCGAATCTGGATACTCATTTTCTTTTTGTATATACGCTAAAATATCAATCAGATTTTGAACAAAAGGCAAATGCAATACATTGATGCTTTGTTTAATATTTAAAGGAATTTTTCTTTTTTCCAATACATTAATGATATCAGCAACTTTCGAATGTTGACGATAAATTACGGCAACATCCGACAAATCGACCCCTTCGGCATGCAGCTTTTCAAGTTGTGCTACAAGTGCCGCTTCTTCGTGCAATTGATTGTAGTATTCGATTATTTGTGGCTTAACTACTGATTGCGCAACAAGTCCCTTCGCAACTAATTGTTTATCCAATCCCTTTACACTGTTCACCAAACGTTCGTTGTTGTTTTTTATAACCGCCATCGAAGCATCTAAAACTGCTTGAGTGGAACGATAGTTTTCTTTTAATACAATAAGTTCTGGTTTATACTTACTGTTAAAATCAACAATGTTTTTAATGTTCGCTCCTTGAAAACGATAAATGGATTGGTCGTCGTCGCCCACAACAAATAAATTTGGACGTTCCCAATACGATGCCAATAAATCTACCACCTCGTTCTGCGAACCACTTGTATCTTGGT
>JAYTLG010000263.1:0-7194 GCA_043729555.1 Cytophaga sp. | reverse complement strand
AGAAAAATGGCTTTTTAAGGGACGACTAAATAGCGAAGCCGAACTGCATTTACATACTGTTTTGAACTATTTTGTAAAATTCGATCTTCCACACGAATTCGATTTTGTAAGGTCCATTTTTTGAATGGTGCATAGTGTACATTTTGCGCTCCCAATCGATACTCCATTTCACCTTCATCTTCCGTTGCTGGATTGAGTTTGAGATAAATTGGTTCGAAAAGAAACGATGTTTTAATTTTTTATTTGAAATAATGATTAAACCAAAATTTTCCACCAATGGTACTTTGATAACCAAAGCTGGTGGCAGTATCGGCATCCGATTCTCTATTGGAATACAAATCAAAGCCTATTGTTGAGTTATTAAATGGTTTACTGGTAACGTTTATTTCAGGTGAAAACTGATTGGAATACGTATTCTGAGCATACAACGAATAGTTGAATGTGAATAATAAAAAAGTGTATATAAATGCAGCGAAACGTTGTGGCATGCTTCAAAATCTATATTGCAACCTACACATTTATAAACAAAAAACCTTCTTCTTGGGCCTGCTTATATTCATTTGAGCAGAAGTGATCTTTATAATAATTTTTATAAAATAGGGTTGTTAGTCGTTATGGTAATCGCTAATAAACAACTTGCATCAAAATAAATTTCTGTTCATTCTTTCATCGCGTGAAGTTGAAGGAGTGAATATAAAACACAGTTTTTGAAATATGAAGATTCATTTTATGGTTAAATATATTGCTTTCGTTGCGATAAGTATGTTTATTTTTTTTTTCATGTACATCCAATTCATCAGAAGAAGCGACGTCCACAACAGATTCGATGAGCTGCCATTCAGGTGTTCCATCTCGATTTTCTGTTGGCCTCACTCAATTGAGTGATGTCAAACAACGACCAGATACCAACCATACGAATATGGTTCGAATTCCGGGTGGTTTGTTCTCTATGGGTGCTAATAATGATCAAGCATCTGAAGATGAATATCCCAAACATAAAGTATTTGTAGATGCCTTTTGGATGGACATTACAGAGGTAACAAATAAAGAGTTTGCTGAATTTGTTGAAGCTACAGGTTATCTTACCACAGCCGAACGCAAAGTAGATTGGGAGGAAATAAAAAAACAAGTTCCTGCCAATACACCAAAGCCGCATGATAGTTTGTTAGAACCTTCTTCATTAGTTTTTAGAGCAACACGTTCAGAAGTTGATTTAAACGATTACAGTCAATGGTGGGAGTGGAAGCGTGGTGCAGATTGGAAACATCCTAAAGGCCCTGAAAGTACTATCAGAGGCAAAGAGAACTACCCAGTTGTTCAAGTGTCGTGGGATGATGCTATGGCCTATTTTAAATGGTCCGGGAAACGTTTGCCTACAGAAGCAGAATGGGAGTATGCATCGCGTGGTGGCTTGCAAGAGAATATTTATCCTTGGGGAAATGAGTCGATTGAAAAAGGAAATTCAAAAGCAAATTACTGGCAAGGGATATTTCCATATCAAAATGATGTGAAAGATAAATTTGAAGGTTTAGCACCTGTGAAATCGTTTAAGCCCAATGAATACGGGCTTTATGATATGGCTGGTAATACATGGGAATGGTGTTTTGATTTATATAAACATGATTATTATTCTGAAGTTGAAACCATTGTTTCTATTAATCCCAATGGACCATCAACTAGTTTTGACCCAAATGAACCATTGGTAAAAAAACGAGTAACCAGAGGCGGTTCTTTTTTATGTAACGAAGATTATTGCACAGGATATAGATGTGCTAGACGTATGAAGAGTTCTCCCGATTCAGGAATGGAACATCAAGGATTTAGATGTGTGAAGTGAAATTTTTCATTTATTAGTCCTACTTTGACAAGTTGCCCCCAAAAATATCTTGCATAATTGAAATAATAAAAAAAACGAACATGAAAAAGTAGGATTCGGATACAAAAATTAGAAAGAATATAAAAAATAGCTGTGTCATAGCATTTAAGCACTCATTGGTGTAAAATGGCGTCAAGAGAGATATGTGAGTGAAGGGTTGAGTTAAAGAAAGTCAACCGAGAATAGCATAAGAAGGATCATTTTGCTTTTAAAAAAACACACTATTGATTGTATCGTACTAAATTGAGAATATGTTACTATTTGAACTTGTATTATTAACGCTTACATATTGTATGTTATTTGAAGGAAAAATCAATCATAATGCAGTTATAGCGTGAATATTATGTGACAAGCCTGTTTCTTTTGAAAAACCATTCAAATACATTAATTTTAGATACGATTTGTTTGGTAGCCATGATCGCAGTCTGTCATTAAATCATATATGTATTAGAATGTTTGTATAAAATCAAAAGTAATATTGTGATAAAAAAATGAAATTCATTTGTTTGTTTGTATGCTCATTCGTAATTGCGAGTAATTTGTATGCTCAAAACTGGGTAGGATATAATACAAGTAGGTTTACGGGCGTAAGTGCCGTGGATTACCAACCTGCGGATATTGTTGGTACACCATACAAGATCGATATTTTGATTACAGGTATTAAGGGGTCTATGTTTAATCGAAACATATTGTTTGGAGCAGACCTTGACAATGGAGACCAAAATATGTTAGGTAGTATATTTAAAGGACAGGATCAGAAATTTATTGCTACAGGTGTGTTGTATTTACCCTCTGTATTGTATTCAATCAGTGCCAGATCAGCGGTCGCGTTTAGTACTAGTTTTAATGCCTTTGGTTTTGGCGACTCACGCACACCTGAAGCTTTGTCGGCCTTTCAATCTGGACAACCTATAAGTACATCTGCTAGTTATGATAATACCTTTGTTACCGGGTATGTAAATACGTGGTCGAGTTTTAATTTAACGTATGCGTATATGCTGTTGAATCAAGAACGTCACAAATTAAAATTAGGAACCACTATTCGAATTTCACAAGGGTCTGGTTCTGCCTACTATTCTTTGGGTGATGTAAGTTATGATTATAGCAATCAACAATTGACGAACCTCAGTGGTAATGTTCAAATGCAATACAATCAACAATTAGAAGACATAAGCGAAGGGCAGCAAGTGCCTTTGTTTAGCAAGTCCATATTGGGAGGCGATTTCGGTGCCGTTTATGAATACACCAATCTTGCAACGAAAGATTATCAGACACCTTATTTATTCAAACTAAGTTCATCGATTCGAAATGTAGGGAAGGTTATTACCTATCAGACAGCATCGGGTAGTTATGATTATTCGATTAATGCGCCATCAATGTCAGCAAGTTCATTTACAGGTATTAGTAATTTACAGCAGTTAAAAGATACCTTAAGCAAGATTGCTGTAACGTCGGAACCAAATGGCGCTACCTATAAAACTAAAATTCCAACAAGTTTTATGTTTATGGTAGATTGTCAGCCTTTTAAAAATGTATTTTTAAATGCGAGTTATAACTATACGTATATGAAATTGGGAGACAATGCAAATCAGACATATGAGTTACATTCGTTTAATGTAACTGCGAGATATGATAAGTTACATTGGGGAGTTATCTTACCTATGACATTTACAGATTATGGTTCGGGCTTTGGTTTTGCAGGTAGGTGGAGATACATAACAGTAGGCTCTGCCAATATATTTAATTTAATTTTCAATGGCGACTCAGACCAATTAGCAGCCAATGGTTATGTTGTTATTCGTATTCCTATCTTGGATTCAAAATATAAAAAGAATCCAAAAGAAGATGTTGTTAGCGAATAATACCTAAGGGCATGTATCATACAGAATATATATGCGATAAAGAGTACATGTTGTCGTATAGATATTCTGCTAGTTTGTCTAAGAATGTATTGTTTTTATTTCATGGCTTTGGCCAGTCAAACCAAGTATTTGAGCCATTTATTTTAAATGTGCTTTCTGATTATACTGTAATTTCAGTCGATTTGTTTTTTCATGGAGGCAGTGTAATTGATGCTTCTAGTGTTGACTTTTTAACGGTTGAAAAATGGAATGTACTTTTTAGAAAAATCATTGAAAAACATAACATCGAACGCTTTTCGATACTTGCATACAGCATGGGTGCTCGTTATGCAATGACTACTCTATTTAAACATGCTACTTTCATAGATAAAATTGTTTTGATTGCTCCCGATGGTTTTGGTTCTAATTTTTGGATGAAACTTGCAACATCAACACACGCAAGTCGCATTGTATTTAAAGTATTTTTAGAGTTTACTTTTTTAATAAAATTGTTGAGTCTGATAACGAAATGGATTGGCATTATTGATACTGCTACGTATCGATTTGTAAATAAAAATATAGCGTCGAAAGAACAACGTGGGCAGCTCTATCATTCTTGGGTAACTGTTCGTAATCTTTTTATTTCAACGCAAGAGTTTGTGACCTTTGTAAAATCGAATGGAATTAAATGTATTGCAGTTATTGGTATGCGAGATCAGTTTGTTGCTGCGGGTACTGTAAAGGATGTGTGTATAAAAACAGATTCGAATTATATTGAAGTGGATGCGTCACATAAAAATACCTTGCAAAATATTTATTCCTTAGAAGTAATGAGTTTTTTAATTTCCGATAGGTAATAAATAGACATCGCGAATAAATACATGTTTGGTTTTCCATACAATTTCATACCAAATACCTTCGTTTCTAATTACTCTAACTCTGTGTCCAGCTTCAATCTGTTCTAAGGTAGAAGAGCCTGGAGAAGGACCTTCCATTGCCGTACAATCATAATGAATAATACCCATAGCAGGGGTGATGTCGTAATTATTTAAGTAGTATGCTGCACCTAGGATGCATAAGAATATAAGCGGCCGTATGCCCAATCGCTTTTTCTTCCTCTTTCTCAAATACAAGTAGATAATGAACGGAAAACCAAGGGCACTTAACGAAAATATAATGTAGTAGTAATATTCTTTATACACCGTTATTGCATACTCAAGATCGGTGTAGTTGTAGCCCATTAAGCGGTATTGATTGCCCATGTCTTCCATTTTTTGCATCACTCTACTGTCAGGATAATAGGAGTACATGGTATTCAAATAAAAAAGTGTCATTACATAATGATCTGCCGTCTCTTCAATCATTGCCATGCGCGCTAACATCTGTTGCGAAAATGCATGATCTTCATCAAAAGCTATTTTATACAAACGAAGACTGGCTTGATAATCTTTTTTTTTGAATAAAGAATCGCCTAATATTATGTTGTTGTTTTTGAGTGGATTAGCTTGGGTGTTGAAAACTAAGGTCCCAAAAAGTATCGTAAAGAAGAATATTTTAGGACTAAGACTTGGCAGTTTCATGAATCTCGCTTACTTTTGCACTCGCAATTACGGAAAAATATTCGGTAAAAGCACAACGATTCTGTAGCTCAGCCGGTAGAGCATAACACTTTTAATGTTAGGGTCCTGGGTTCGAATCCCAGCGGGATCACAGAAAAAAGGCTTCATTCATACGAATGAAGCCTTTTTCATTTTAGACGCTTTTTGAAGCATGATTACACTTCAGATTTAGATAATTGAATGATTATAGGTTGTAAAAAAAATATTTTTTTACATAGCTAATTCACTATTATTCAAATCATATCGCTCGTATAGGCTTGATTTGGCTAATAACATTAGATTACTTCTTGGATATTGTTTTGTTTTATTGTGAAAAAATGCTACTTTTGCATTCGCAATTATTGAAAGACACCTCTGTAAAAGCGAAATGATTCTGTAGCTCAGCCGGTAGAGCATAACACTTTTAATGTTAGGGTCCTGGGTTCGAATCCCAGCGGGATCACAGAAAAAGGCTTCATTCATACGAATGAAGCCTTTTTCTTTTTAGTACTTTTGAATGCATTGATTTTTATATACTTTCAAAAAAATAAACGTTTCGCTATGCCAAACCGCATTGTTCTCTTCCTCTTATTAAATACCAGCTATCTGGTATCATTTGCGCAAGAAAAGCCCTATTTGGGCGCTGAGATACGTACGATGGAAGTGTTTCAATATGGAAAGTTTGAAGTGCGCATGAAGCCCTCTGAAGTCAGTGGAATCATTTATTCATTTTTTACCTTTTACGATGAGCCTGATTTTGTTTCACATTGGAATGAAATTGATGTTGAAATTTTAGGTCGTTACACCAACGAAGTTCAGTTCAATGCCATCGTGGGCAATCATCAAATGTTTGAAAAACGCTATGTACTTCCGTTTAATCCACTTGAAGACTTTCACGACTATGCTTTTATGTGGACACCCATGTATATTGCGTTGTCGGTTGATGGGGTAGAAGTATATCGCCAAACAGGCGACCATGTAGCTAAGATGAATCGTCCACAGAAATTAATGGTGAATGTATGGCCAAGTAGCTCTGTTGATTGGGCAGGAACGATTGATGCTACGAAGTTTCCCTTACAAGCTGAGTACGATCTGGTGCGTTATTATGCCTATGAGCCGAATAAAATAGATACGTTTACATTAAAATGGACAGACAACTTTAATAACTTAGATGTAAGTCGTTGGCAAGCTGCTTCGCATACCTTTTATACAAACGAATGTGTCTTTACAGCCGACAATGTTGTTGTTGGCAATGGTACCTTGAAGTTACGATTGACAAAGCCTGTTGACGAAGAAGAAGAGGTCGTAATTGTTCCGACACAATTCATACAATCGGTTGCAGGTGTAGTAAACTTTTCAAAAAAATATGTCGACTATGTAGCTGTGCGTGTTGATTTTTACGCACCCATAAATAGAGCGTATTGCAAGGTGGAGTTTTTTACCTTAAGCAAAGGTGTTGTGAAGCACTTGTATTTTGATGTAGATCGAAAATATGTAATACTATATGTCGAAGATTTGACGAATGTAGAGATTAAAACCTTAAAGCCTAATTTGATTTATAAACCAACAGGTGAAGGGGCAGAGAAATACAATCAAATTGTTCGAATTAAATAGTTGGTAAGAAATTAAGCATTGGCCTTTTTTTCATATCTTTGAAACCAATTCATCGCTCACATGGTGAAATTGGTAGACATGCCATCTTGAGGGGGTGGTGCCTTAAGTGGTGTGGGGGTTCGAATCCCCCTGTGAGCACAAAATACCTTTCCGTGCAAAGTAGTTTTTTTATCCTGCATACACTTGCGGCGCAATTTCAACATGAGTTGCACCAATCCACTTTCACGGAATGTTTTTCCCCGGAAGCAGATGAATTATGCTTGGT
>JAYTLG010000262.1:0-2557 GCA_043729555.1 Cytophaga sp. | reverse complement strand
TAATCGGTGGTACTCGCCCATTGTACAAGCAAGATACATACTTTCTAAAAAATCAACGATAGCTGCAAGACTTGAGTATTATAGCGATATCCATGGTGTTATAATTGACACTGGCACAGAGAATGGATTTCAAACCTATGGTTACTCGTTAAATTTTGATTACAAAATTGCAGAAAACGTAATCTGGCGCATCGAAGGAAAAGGATTTAGCAGTAAGGATAAAATCTTTATATTAGAAGATGCGCCAAGCAATAATAATTACGTAGCCACTACATCCTTAGCCATTTCTTTCTAAATGAGTGATAAAGACAAAACCGTACAGCACTTTCTGAATTTAATTAAAAAATCCAGAAAAGGTAAATTCAAAATCTACATCGGCATGAGTGCCGGTGTAGGTAAATCGTATCGTATGCTAACAGAGGCACACGCATTATTAAAAAATGGTATTGATGTAAAAATCGGTTTTATAGAAACACACAATCGCAAAGAAACACATGCACTGCTAGAAGGTTTGCCAACGGTAGCCAGACGAAAATTATTTTACAAAGGGAAAGAATTGGAAGAAATGGATGTGCAAGCCATTATAAATGTACGTCCGGAGGTTGTTGTTGTTGTTGATGAACTTGCACACACCAATATTGAAGGAAGTAAAAATGAAAAGCGTTGGCAGGATGTGGTTGAAATTTTAGAAGCGGGTATCAACGTGATTTCTGCAGTAAATATACAGCACATTGAAAGCTTAAACGAAGAGATAAAAACAATTACAGGCATAGAGGTAAAAGAACGTATTCCAGACAGCATATTAAATCAAGCCGATGAAGTTGTAAATATTGATTTAACAGCAGATGAATTAATTATTCGTTTGTAAGAAGGTAAAATATACGAGTCAGAAAAAATACAATCTGCTTTGCAAAATTTTTTCAAAAGTGACCATATTCTACAGCTGCGTGAGTTGGCCCTTAAAGAAGTTGCTTCACAAGTGGAACGAAAAGTTGAAACGGAAGTTACAAGAACACATGCCATTAAACACGAACGCTTTTTAGCTTGTATTAGCAGTGACGATCAAACAGCTAAAGCTGTTATTCGAAAAACAGCCCGACTGGCAAATTATTACCATAGTAAATGGTATTTGTTATACATACAAACACCTAAGGAGCATTCCGATAAAATTGCATTAGATAAGCAACGTCATTTGATTAATAATTTTAAATTAGCAACGGAGTTAGGAGCAGAAATTATTAAAATAGAAAATGCTGACATTACAAAAACGATCGTTAACCAAGCCATTGAAAGAAACATAACCACAATTTGTATTGGTAAACCCCATTTAAATTTCTTCAAAATTATTTGGTCGACCAACCTATTAAATAAACTTTTCAAAAAGCTATCTTCTAATAATATTGACCTTGTAATTCTATCTTAAATGAAAATAAAAACTAAACTAACCTTAGGCGTAGGACTGTTATTCATACTTATTATTTTATTAAGTAGTGTAGGAGCAGTATACATCAATGCACTAAAGTCAGATACAGAAAATATTTTAGTGGCAAATTATAATTCATTAGAGCATGCTCGCTTTATGTTGAGCTCACTAGAAGAGCAAAGTCCTGAAGCTATATCTACATTCGAAAATAACTTAACAAAGCAAGAAGCGAATCTGACAGAAATCGGAGAAGAACGTATTACAACTGAAATACGGAGTTACTATAATCAGTATAAAACAAACAAATACGACAGTACATTATTGCCACAGATCCGACATGGTATTTATAAAATAATGGATCTGAATATGCAGGGCATTCAACGAAAAAGCGAAGTTGCGAAGGATACAGCAAACAATGCAATCTTTTGGATTGCGATTACAGGTACCCTTTGCTTCATTATTGCATTCATCCTGCTGGTGAATCTTCCTTCTAACATTGCAAATCCGATTAAAGAATTGACTGAAAGTATCCGGCTGATCGCAGAAAAAAAATATTCAGAGCGCGTACATTTTGAAGGTCACAATGAATTTGGAGAACTTGCAAAATCATTCAATACAATGGCAAAAAAGTTAGAAGAATACAACAGCAGCAATTTAGCAAAGTTGATGATGGAAAAAAGGCGAATTGAAAGCCTGATAAATAACATGTATGATCCAGTGATTGGTCTGGATGAAAATTTAAAAGTACTATTTGCCAACGAACAAGCAATTAAAATTATTGGGATTCCACAAAACGAATTTATAGGTCACTTTACACAGGAATTAGCAATAAAAAATGATCTAGTTCGAACCCTTGTTCAAGACCTATTGGTAGCAGAAACAACACATACCAACAAAAAATCACTTATTAAAATTTATTCAAACAACAAAGAAGGGTATTTTGAAAAAGAACTCTTACATATCTCTATCACTCCAACCGGAGAAGAAATAAAACAATTGATTGGTCATGTAATAATATTGCGAAATATTACAGAGTACAAAGAATTGGATTTTGCGAAAACAAATTTCATCGCTACTGTTTCGCATGAATTAAAACACCTATTTCCTCCATTAAAATGAGCTTGCAATTACTTG
>JAYTLG010000261.1:0-3985 GCA_043729555.1 Cytophaga sp. | reverse complement strand
TTTAATGAAAGCAAAAAAGAACAAGCATATTGTTAAGTATATCAATAAGCCACTTACGCTTGATAATCTGAGAAAGATTTAGTCTTTTAAAAAAGCACATATAAAAAACGGGTGCGTTTTGTTTCTACTATAGAACAAAACGCACCCGTTTTTTATATTTCTGACAATCTAGTTATGAATACATCATTCATTGGGATGTAGTTGAAAGGAGAGTAGTAATTTGGAAGTGTTCCATTCAATTTATCAATCAGCAATTTCAATTTTGCTTTCTTGCCTTTCTTGCCTTCACTAAGAGCTGTTTTGCAAACTTTAATGATCAATACCGCGTGCAAACATTCTTCTTTTCCAAAAAGACGTATTTGGCGCTGTATGCTATTGACAAGTTGATTAAACAAGTCGTGCTCTTTAATCATTGCATATTGTAACGCTAAAAATAATTTAATTTCAAGTAGTGTATGGGGATATTTTTTAATGGTAGTCTCGTTTAATAAACTATTCAAATATTTTGCAGACTCGTCAAATTTTTCAGCAAAGAAGCAACCTGTAGCTCTATAGTTCATATAAAGAATAAATTCAGGTAGATTCGTTTTGTTTGTCTCATAATCCTCAAACAATTCTTTTGCATCGCCATACATCATTTTCTCTGTGCGTTCGGATAGATAATGCATTTGTTTAGTTAGAAGTATGCCTGGAGAGAATGTATATAATGAATAGTTGGAAATAAATACAGGCATAGACTCTGTAACGTCATCCATAGACTTGTTCAATGCAGCAGAATTACTCGTAAGCGTATAGTATTCGGTTTTTAAATAATCCAATACAAGTATTAAATGATAGTAAATTGCATCTAAGTAATACTGATCAAAAATTGCTTGGATGGCATCAAACGTGGTTTCCATTTCAGGTTTCGCAACCTTATTGATTTTTAAGTCGTGAAAAATGTTAATGAATGATTGAAATACAAATAGGCGGTGCGACTGATACAAGTTTGCGACATTATTCATTTCGCTTTGCATCAACTCTAAACCCATTCTATCTGTTTTGCTATTCGTCAAAAAATACTCACCATACTTTTTGAAATAATTACCCAGCATATCCTCCGCTTTGTCAAGCGCAAGCATGTATGCAACGTGTCGGTTATATAATTGAGAATAGCTAAAGTGATCTTCCGGAGAGTTTATTAATAATTTTTTGAGTGTCTTATAAATGATAGTTAATTCATTTGAAAGATCATAATCAATTAATTCCTTTTCTAACTTTTTTAATGAAGCAATTGCGATCGCTCGTTTCTTAGTAAAAATAATATCATGAACGGTAGCAACTTTTTTAATCAAAGAAGTTCTCGGACTTTCCATTTCTTGAAGAAGGTACTCTTCAATTTTTTGATTTAAGCGAGATCGTAGGGTATAGTATGCATTGTTATTTACTTCAAGCTCCTCCATGATACGCGTATCGGAAAGCTGTTTTTCACGCATGAACTTTAGTAAATAAGCAGATTTTTCTGCGTTGCTATTTATAAGAGAGTCGTAGATAGCTGAATAGTCCTTCGTAGACAGCTGTTTAATGATATTTTTAAGCTTCGACATGAAAAGTATATATTAAACAATACAAAATGGGTTACCAGTATATTTTGCGCAAGCTAATGTACTAAAACTAGGCTTTATTATCTACTTATTGCAACTTTTTTAATAAACAATCAAAAAGTAAGGATGCCATATCTGCTTTGTACAATTATTTGTATTGCACTAAACCCATTTGCAGAAAATGCGATTGTGGAGAATATCGGATTCGAACCGATGACCTCTTGACTGCCAGCCAAGCGCTCTAGCCAACTGAGCTAATCCCCCTTTATTTAAAATTTTAATTTATGACGCGATTTGACTTGATTAAAATGCTTTCATAGTAGCTAACATACAAATCACTTTCGACAACACCTAATTTGGTTGACGAATGAATGAATTTTACATCCCTAACACCATTCACCTTACTTACGATGCCAACATGTACAACCTTAGAGCCTCCTTTTTTATCTGTAAAAAATACAAGGTCGCCCGGCTTGAGGTCCTTGTATGCAATGGCTGTGCCGATTTTACTTTGCTCTGTTGAAGTTCGAGGTAAGTCTATATTGGCTTCCTTAAAACAAATCCACATTAATCCCGAACAATCAAAACCGGCCCTGCTTGTACCACCATATTTGTAAGGTGTGCCGATATAAGAACGTGTGGCAACTATAACCTTATCTACTTTTTCATTATTTTCATGTATATTTCCCTTTGTAGACTCCTTGTGTTTCTTGTTTTGATTTACTTCGGACAGTTTTGTTTTTGAGTTTTTACAACTCATCAAAAAACAGATAGAGATACCTAAAACAATGAAGTAAAGATTGCGCATTTGGAAAACAACTAGTATTAAATAAGATTTTATGTGTGGAATAACGGGAATTTTTGCCTTTAATCAAATAGGTGCTTTTTATATGATCAATCTAGGCAAAAGTATTGAAGCACTTTCGCATAGAGGTCCAGATGGTAGAGGTTCTTTTGTGGACGATTTAATTGCACTTGGACACAGACGTTTATCTATTATTGATACCGAAAATGGACGCCAGCCCATGCATGACATTTCGGATCGTTACACGATTGTTTATAACGGAGAAATTTTCAATTATAAAAAAATAAAAGCAGAGCTGGTACAAGAATTTGGATGCTTGTTCAATACAGATTCTGACACTGAAGTTTTATTGTCTGCTTACATGCATTGGGGAGTGCATTGTTTACCTAGGCTGAATGGTTTTTTCGCTTTTGCAATTTACGACAAACAAAATCACGAATTATTTGTAGCAAGAGACCGCTTTGGCGTTAAACCTTTGTTGTATTATAAGGACGAGGATAAATTTATTTTTTCATCTGAAATGAAAGCGTTGCTCACTTTTAATATACCTCGGGAAATTGACTGGGCGTCTGTTCGTCAATATTTTAGCTTGGGATATATTCCTGAACCAAATTCCATCTTTCAACACATTAAAAAAGTAGAAGCTGGGAGTTATCTGCTCATCAATAAAAAAGAAACAGTAACAAAAAAATATTATCAGGTATCTGAAACGTTCGAAGCGCAATATGTTGATACGTTTGAAACAGCATCGCAAAAGGTGCGCACGTTAATTGATCAATCTGTTAGTGACCGATTGGTTGCCGATGTGCCAGTAGGGGCATTTTTGAGTGGCGGCATTGATTCATCTATAGTTGTAGCATCGGCTTCAAAACAAGTAGACCACTTTAATACGTTTTCTATCGGATTTAAAGACGCATCGTTTTATGACGAAACAAAATCGGCTGAGCTCGTTGCAAAAACATTTAACACCAATCACATGTCCATCATGTTGAGTCGTACAGATTTGGCAGACAACATACTCGCATGTCTTGAAAGTATGAGCGAGCCTTTTGGTGACACTTCATCATTGCCCTTATTTGTATTGTCCAATAAAGTTGCCCCTTATGTAAAGGTTATTTTATCTGGCGATGGTGCCGATGAGTTGTTTGGTGGTTATAATAAACACAAGGCTGAATGGTTGGTTAAAAATCCGAATTGGCAAATCCGTATCGCACAATTATTAAAGCCAGTATTCCTCATGCTTTCAGGAAACCGAAATTCTTCTAAGGGAGATACGATTCGGCAAGTACAAAAAATGCTTACAGGAATGAATTTGACAGATGCCGAACGGTATTACGCATGGTGTTCAATATTTCCAGAAACAAATCAATCAAGCATGTTTCATAACACTGTTGCTGGCAAAGAGGAATATATATCAAGAAAGACAAACATTGTCAGAAGATTTAAAAAAACAGACAATGATTTAAATACTGTTCTTAACACGGATATGGAATTGGTTTTAGGCAGTGATATGTTGCATAAGATTGATTCTATGTCGATGGCTAATGGTCTAGAAGTACGCGAACCGTTGTTGGATTATCGATTGGTTGAATATGTG
>JAYTLG010000260.1:0-4372 GCA_043729555.1 Cytophaga sp. | reverse complement strand
AAAATAGGTATGGAGACAATTTAATGGTTCAAATTCAGGTATATACGGTTTCTGGAAAATTAGTAAAAACATTAGATGAAACCATCTATAATAGTCCATCACATATATCAAGCATTACTTGGGACGGAAAAGATGATTATGGTGACAATATTGGTCGTGGGGTTTACGTTTATAAGCTAAAAATACGCTCCTTACAAGATGGCTCAACAACGCACGTTTTTGAAAAACTCGTATTATTAAATTAAAGTCCTAAATTATTACCTTATATTTGTCAATTGACAATAAAAATATGCAAAAAATACTCATTTCTGGCCTCATTTTGCTAACGTGTGGCATTTTTCAAGCTCAGGCACAATCAAAAGAAGATTATCTTAAAACAATTACAACTGCTGTACCATTTTTGGGTATTACTCCTGATGCACGTGCTGGCGGTATGGGCGATGTAGGTGCTGCAACTAAACCTGATGTAAACGACACCTATTGGAACCCTGGTAAATTAGCTTTCGCAAAAGCCGATATGGGCTTAGCGCTCTCTTACAATCCATGGTTGCGTAAGCTTGTTAATGACATGTCATTATCCTATTTATCCGTTTACAAAAAATTACGTAAAGAAGATGCTATTGGTGCTAGTTTTAAATACTTTAATTTAGGTCAAGTTACATTTACAGATGCAGCGGGTGCGATCGTACAAGATTTTCAACCAAACGAATTCTCTGTAGGCTTAACCTATTCGAGAATGTTGTCGAAAGACTTCTCTCTTGGTTTGGGGATGAAATTTTTTCGTTCGGATTTAGTAGGTGGTTATACTGCAGGTTCTGGACAAATTGCGAAAGCGATTAACAGTGTATCTGTTGACATTGGTGCTTATTATACAAAAGACTTAATGGTAGGTACGAAACAATCAAATTTAGGCATTGGTTTGGTGATTAATGACATTGGACCAAAAGTTACCTATACCGATGTTGACAATAAAAACTTTATTCCTACAAATTTAAGATTGGGGAGTACCTTTGAAGTTGAAGCAGATCAGTTCAATAAGTTTTCATTCTCATTAGATTTTAATAAACTAATGGTACCAAGCAGTCCTTGGGATAGCACAGGTAAAAACCCTCAAGATATGGGAATGCTTGAAGGTATGTTCTCTTCATTTACTGATTCACCCGATGGCTTTAAAGGCGAGATGAAAGAAATCATTATCTGTATGGGTGCAGACTATTGGTATAACGATTTGTTTGCAATTCGTGCAGGTTATCACTACGAAAACCCAAGCTACGGAAATCGCAGATATGTTGATTTAGGTATCGGTATTCGATATAATAAATTTGGGTTGGATATGGCATATCTAATTCCCATACAACAATCCAATCCATTAGCAGAAACACTGCGATTCACCTTATTATTTAATTTCGATTCGAAAAAAACAATCGACGAAGTAGGAGGACAATGATAAAAGAAATTCTCGATAGGACTATTGCTCCTGTCATTAACCCAATAGACCGTTTTCATCTGCCAAAGGTGAAAACGGTTTCGTTTTCTAACGGCAATATATTGCACACTTTTGCATCGGGTACGCAGCCCGTTGTTCGTGCCGAATGGATATTCCATACAGGTAGTCGTTTAGAAGAAAAAAATGGCGTGGCATTCTTTACTGCCAAAATGTTGGCAGAGGGTACTGCAACATATACCTCTACACAAATTCAAGAATTTCTTGCTCAATACGGCGCCTTCCTTGAAGTACAGCCAGGGAATGAACGTATCAATATTACATTATACAGTCTTGAAAAACATTTATCCGTACTTGTTCCCTTTATTAAAAGTTTATTAACGGAAAGCATTTTCCCGGAAGAACAATTAATAAAGATGAAGCAAATACAAACACAAAGCATACAAGTTAATTTAGAAAAAACTTCATACTTGGCTGGCATTTCTTTTAGAGAGTCTTTATACAACAACAAGCACCCTTACGGAAAAAACTTAAACATTGAATCCGTAGAAGCTATTAACCACAGTGATTTAACCTCATTCTTCCAAAAAGAATTAGCGAACAAACGTTGTGACATTATGCTTACAGGCGGGTTCAGTGCAGCTACAGCATTGTTGGTTGAACAATTATTTGGAACAGATGACGTAGTAGAAATCAATCCTAAAAAAGCATTGCCTTCTGTATCGAAATCAACCCGCGAAATCGTTATTGAAAAAGAAGGAAGTATTCAAACTTCAATTCGATATGGCAGGTTATTATTTAACCATACGAATGAGGACTATTTTGATGTGTATGTATTGAATGAAATTTTAGGAGGCTATTTCGGTTCGCGATTGATGCAAAACATTCGTGAAGAAAAAGGCTATACCTATGGCATACACTCTAGCATTGTACCTACGCAAGAAGATGGCTACTTTGTTATTGGCACTGATGTAAAAAGTGAATTCACAAAAAATACCATTGCCGAAATTGAAAAAGAATTGCAATTATTAATCGACGTGCCCGTATCGGATAACGAATTAGAAAACGTTAAAAATTATATGCTGGGCTGTTTTGTTGGTGATATACAAACACCTTTTTCAATAGCAGACAAATACAAAACCATATTCTATCACGGACTTGGTTACGATTATTACGAACGTTTTTTTACACGTATCCAAACAATCACTGCAGCAGACATTCAAGTAGCTGCAAAAAAATATTTCGCGCCTAACGAAATGTCTTATGTTATAGCGGGTGGAGTTTAGTACTATGACACAGTCTATCAAAGAGTTTTTTAGAAATTTAAAAATTACTTCAATCGTTTATAATTTTTTTCATTATGAACAATTGAAGCATAATATCAAAGGGTATAAAACCTATGGTATTAAAAAACCTCTTTTCTGGACCATAAGTAGTAATGATTTCAAATCGACACCATTCGATTTGCCTTGGCTCGACCAAGACAATGCAAAGGAAGCATTGATAACGAATGATACGTTAAAATTCTTTTCCCCAGAAACGCAAGAACAAATAAAACAATGGCCTGACAGTGGCTACTTGATTTTAAAGAATTGTTTTTCAGTTCAAGAAGTGGATGCAATAAATGCAGAAATTGATTCGCTCTTAGAAAAAAAGAAAGTTCATTTTAGATACAACAATCGTAAAATTATGTTTTCGATGTATGCATCTAAACTCATGCATCGTGTAGCAACCGACAAACGCATCACATCGGTTATGCAATTTATTTTAGAAATGCCTGTCATTGCTTTTCAAAATATCAATTTTTTTAAAGGCAGCGAACAAAAAGCGCATTCAGACAGCATACACATGACGACCTTTCCACCAGGATACTTAATTGCTGCTTGGATTGCCTTAGAAGATGTTGACAGTACGAATGGTCCATTGTTTTACTTGCCAGGCAGTCATAAGCTACCCTACCTGTTAAATGACACATACGAACACGGTGGTGGTAAACTTATTTTAGGAAGTGAAGCGTACGAAAAATACGAAGTTCATTTAGCCGAGGAAATTAAACGTACCGCTTTTTTAGAAAAAGAATTTCATGCTAAAAAAGGCGACGTCTTAATTTGGCATGCAAACTTATTGCATGGTGGTAAAGCTATTACAAACCCTACAAGTACTCGTAAGAGTATGGTCGTTCATTTTTATGGAGAAGATGTAATCAAATACCACGAGATTACACAGCGTCCGTCTTTGATTAGAAAGGTATAAGGCTCAAGGATTAAAGCTGAACGCAAAAAACCTAAAGCTTGTCTATTGCAACATCACTCCGCATATGCCTTAGTACAGCCCATCAAAATGCTTATTAAGTATGTTCCGCAAGTATCCATTCATTTTTTATTACCTTGTTCAGACACATGCACGCTCATCTATGACTCAGACCGAACAGGATCGCATCTTACTTGAAGACTTAAAAGCAAATGATCAAGATGCATACCTAACTCTCTATCGATTATACTATCCTGATTTAGCACGATACATCATTCAAAATACTGGCAATAGACAGGATGCGGAAGATATGTTTCAAGAGACCCTTTTTATTTTATTGCAAAAAATTCGAACTGAAAAATTCACCCTTCAATCTGAATTGAAAACTTTTTTATTTTCAGTTCAAAAAAATCAATGGCTAAAAAATTACGTGCCAATAAAAAACTCATATCCTTTGAGACATTAGATAATGAGGATACGTTTGATTCTTCGGTTGAAAACGAGGATATACACACCGAACACATTCAACAAAATTGGATTGAACGCTTATTTGAAAATATAACCGGGCATTGTGTGGTATTAATTAGGGCCTACTGAAAAAGGTTTAACTTTTTAATATTTAGCAAATTGCTTAACTTTTAACCTTATTAAGTGCAAAGGAAAATGGCAAAAGCATCC
>JAYTLG010000259.1:0-6847 GCA_043729555.1 Cytophaga sp. | reverse complement strand
GAAAAATCACACATCGCAGGTACCATCTGGAACAGCAGCATTTTTAGTAAGCGTTGTCCCAACGATGAAGTACTTACAACCTCTTTTATTGGAGGCATGCATCAACCCGAACTTACACACTTAAGCGATGTTGAATTGGAAGCACTTGTTGTGCAGCAACTTCAAAAAGATTTAAGCATCACGGGTGCTCCTACTTTTGTACACATTGCAGGTTGGGCCAAAGCAATTCCTCAATACGATCTGCAATTAAAAAATGCAAAATTAGCTGTAAAAGACTTGGAGAAAGACCGGCTGTATTTCAGTTCAAACTGGACACATGCAATATCTTTAGGTAGTTGCATACAAAATGCGCGTGATTTGGCGTTAAGGCTATAAAATAGCATCTATATAGAGCATACTTTTATTTACATAAATTTAACTTCTAGCTTTCATCATTACTAAAACAATGATTACCTTTGACCATGAGTAAAAATCTCGTAATTGTTCCCACTTACAACGAAGTTGAAAACATTGGACTGCTGATTGACAAAGTCATGACGCTTTCTGTTGCGTTTGATATTTTGGTGATTGAGGACAATTCACCAGATGGAACGGCTGATTTGGTAAAGGTTTGTGCTGAGAAATACCCCAACCGTGTTTTTATGATTCAGCGTCAAGGTAAGCTTGGTTTAGGTACCGCTTACATTGAAGGTTTTACCTATGGTTTGGCAAATGGCTATGATTATATGTGTGAAATGGATGCAGATTTTTCACATAATCCAGAAGACTTAATACGCTTACACGATGCTTGTGAAAATGGCGGTGCAGACGTGGCCATTGGCAGCAGATATGTGCATGGTGTCACGGTAATCAACTGGCCCATCAGCCGTGTGTTGATGTCGTACTTTGCAACAAAATACGTTCAACTGATAACAGGCATGCCTGTTGAAGATGCTACTGCTGGCTTTAAATGTTATAGCAGAAAAGTATTGGAAACCATACCGTACAAAGGCGTTAAATTTGTTGGTTATGCCTTTCAAATACAAATGAAATTTTTGTGCTGGCGGTTTGGTTTCAAACTAAAAGAAGTACCTATTATTTTTATGGACAGAACACGTGGCACCTCAAAAATGTCTGTCAATATTTTTAAAGAAGCAATTTTTGGAGTTCTAATAATGAAGTTCAAAAGCTTGTTTAAAACATACCATCCAGAAGCGAAATAAATCTGAATTTGTATGTTATTCGACTTAGTTAAACTTAATTGCTTTAACTGGATTGATGCGTGATATAAAATAGATGGGCACCCACAACACAACAACCAATAATGCAAAGGCGATGCCATTTACGATACCAATCGCAAACCAAGGAAAGGCGATGGGTACCGAATTCATGAAATAATTTTCTGCATCTAATGGTACAACTCCTGTGTAATATTGAATGGCGCACAAACCTAATGCAACAGCATTCCCCAAAAACATTCCTGTCAATACAATCTTAAAACCATTCCAAAGGAAAATTCTGCTTACCTGTGAATTGTTGGTACCAAAGGCTTTTAACAAACCAACCATAGAGGTGCGCTCCATAATCATCACAATGAGCGTTGCAATAATTACAAAAATAGATACGCCCATAATAAGGACTAAAAATATGGTAACGTTTCGATTCAATAAATTTAACCAATCAAATATTTGTAAATACTTATCGGTAATTAATTGCGTCTGCATGTCGTAATCCATGTGATTGTAGACCATTGCAGCAGTAGTATCGAGCTGACTAAAGTCGGATACATAAATTTCTAGTCCGCCCACTTGTTTCGGCGACCAGCCACTCAACACGCGATTCAATTGTATGTCACCAATTACAAACAATTCATCCAACTCTTCTAAACCTGTTTGGTAAATACCTGAAACAACAACCTTGCGAAAGCGCGGTGGGTTCTGAACAAAATACAACAGTAGACTATCCCCTGTTTTAATTTTTAGCTTCGTGGAAATTTTATCACTTATAATAATCTCCTTCGAATACGTACTGTCTTCAAATTTGATAAAGCGACCATCAATAATATTGTTATTAAAGCGTGTGGTGTCAAAGTCTTTGCCTACACCTTTTAATATGATACCTTGTAAGTCATCAGATGTTTTTAATAAACAGGGCTTGTGAGAAACACCTTGAATGTGTTCGACCGTTGGTATTGCTTTCAGCGAATCAAGTAAGCTCGGTTGTACAATAAAGGGTGCTTCTTCATACGATTTATCAAGATCGTATTGTGTTAAATGAATGTGTGCACCAAAACTAAATATTTTTTGACGAATAGTGGTTTTAAAGCCATCTAAGATGCATAGTGAGGTTACAGACAACAGAAAACCTAAAAAAATAATAATGACAGCAATGCTATGTACCAGCGACGAAAAGGATTGTCGGTCATTTTTGCGGATTCTTGACGATATAAAGTAATAAAGATTCAAATTTTATTAATTTTGAACTATGTTCACATATTCAAATATACAGATTTCTATGCGTATTAAAGGATTCTTTACAAGGATAATTATTGCCTTACCGATATACATGATTTTTTCATGTTCGTCCACCCCTTCTACCAACGATAGTAAATCAATTTTACAAAAAACACTTGCACCAGATACTATACAAGCAGCACAGCCCTTAAAAGTTGGTGCCGAACAATTGGCCTTATACCTTCCTCTCTTAAAAAATAAAAAAGTAGGGATGGTTGTCAATCATACGGCTACCATAAAAAATACGCACTTGGTTGACACTTTGCTGTCGCTTGGTGTTAACATACACAAAATATATGCCCCCGAACACGGCTTCAGAGGCACGGCAGACGCGGGCGAACATGTGGCATCCTATACGGATAAAAAAACAGGCATTGCTGTAATCTCTTTATATGGTAGCAATAAAAAACCTAGCCCCGAACAAGTTGCAGATGTAGACATCATCATTTACGACATACAAGATATTGGCGCACGTTTTTTTACTTACATCTCAACCATGTACTTGGTAATGGAGACTTGTGCAGAAAATAAGAAACCCTTATTAATCCTAGATAGACCAAACCCCAACGGCGATTATGTGGACGGCCCTATCTTGGACATGAAATTAAAATCCTTCATCGGTATGTTGCCCTTGCCCATTGTGCATGGCTTAACGGTGGGTGAATTGGCGCATATGATACAAGGCGAAGGCTGGATGAAAGATAGTTTAACATGTTCGTTTACCGTAATACCGGTATTGAATTATACACATGCGACAGAATACATATTACCGATAAAGCCATCACCTAACATGCCCAACAATCAAGCAATACGTTTGTATCCATCCTTAGCATTGTTTGAAGGCACCAATGTAAGCGTTGGTCGAGGCACCTACTTCCCCTTCCAAGTAATTGGCTCACCGTTTACAACAGATACCTCCTATTCATTTACACCCATCAGCATTGATGGCATGTCGAAAGATCCGATGCATTTGAATAAAAAATGTTATGGCTTTGATTTACGAAACGTTCAGCCGAAAAAAGAAGTAGATTTAAGTTATGTCATCAATATGTATGCACTAACGACGGATAAAGCGGGCTACTTCGGAAAAAATAACTTCTTTGATAAACTTGCAGGAAACACCATTTTAAAACAACAGTTGATTGAAAAGAAATCAGCAGAAGTTATTCGAGCGAGCTGGCAAAAAGAATTGAGCGTGTATAAAGCCATGCGTAAAAAGTATTTACTCTATACTGATTTTGAATAAAGGTATTGATGTTAAATACCACTGAAGAGAATATATGAAATTGAGAATTATATACATGGGTACGCCTGATTTTGCGGTACCTAGTTTGGAAATACTAATCGAACAGGGCTTTGATGTTGCGGCTGTTGTTACCGCACCAGACAAGCCTGCAGGTCGTGGATTGAAGCTGCAACTTTCGGCTGTGAAAGAGGCAGCATTAAAACACAACATTCCGGTATTGCAACCAGAAAAATTAAAAGACGAAGCTTTTATAGCTGAACTCAAATCCTATAATGCAAACTTGTTTATAGTCGTTGCCTTTAGAATGTTGCCCGAAGTAATTTGGCAAATGCCATCTATCGGCACGTTTAATTTGCATGGCTCCTTATTACCCAAATACCAGGGTGCTGCGCCCATCAACTGGGCAATCATCAATGGCGAAACAGAAACAGGTTGTACCACTTTCTTTCTAAAACATCAGATTGACACGGGGGATATTATCTTGCAAGACAAAACACCAATCGAAGCAGAAGATACATTTGAAACCATCTACAACAAGTTAAAAGTATTGGGTGCCGACTTGGTACTAAAAACGGTGCGCTTGATTGAATCTGAAAAATACGAGTCGACGCCACAACAAGGTGCCGCCATTCATGCACCTAAAATATTTAAAGAAACGGGCGCAATCAATTGGAACAACTCGTGTGTTGCCATCAATAATTTAATTCGCGGTTTAAACCCATTCCCTTCTGCGTGGTTTGTGCATGCAGAAAAAACGTTTAAGGTTTTCAAAGCTTCTCCAGAAATTGAGCAAACAGATGTTGCGATTGGGACTGTGGTGACGGATAATAAGACATTTGTAAAAGTTGCTTGTGCCGATGGTTGGTTGTCGCTCATCGAAATTCAAGCCGAAGGAAAAAAACGCATGAACATTCTAGATTTTTTAAAAGGAAATAAAATATGATTCGATCCATCATTGTTGCTCAATCTCAAAATCGTGTTATCGGCATAGACAATACCTTGCCATGGCATTTGCCTGCCGATTTAAAACGCTTTAAAGCAATTACAATGGGTCACCATATGATTATGGGAAGAAAAACCTATGAGTCTATTGGCAAGCCACTGCCTGGTCGTACAAGCATTGTTATTACACGTAATAAAGACTTAGTATTTGAAGGCTGTGTGATGGCACATTCCTTAACCGAAGCATTTGAAATAGCACAAAAAAATAACGATAACGAAGCGTTTGTTATTGGCGGTGCTGATTTGATTAAACAAGCGATTGACATGTGCGATAAATTATATCTCACCAACATTCATCAAGATTTTAAAGGCGATACGTTTTTAGAACCCTTATCTTCTACTTGGAAAGAAATTGAACACAGCACAAACGAACCGGATGAAAAAAATGTGTATTCGTATTCGTTTGTTACATACGAGAAATAATATTTTGTTTTATTGGCGAACACCTACGAGGTTTTTAAAACCTCGTAGGTGTTTTTTTTATTAATATTAATTATTTATTTAATTCAGTTGCTAATTGGCCGAATGGCACAACAACAGGTAAACTTATGTTTAGATAAAATCGAAATCCCATCTTTCCAATCAATCCAAAAAATCCAAATCCTAGCGCAATATATATAACTTACCCCAGTCGTGCTTAAATGCTTTATCCCCTGCATTCTCTCGGTGTTCGAAATATTGTGTATCATCTTTAATAATCACGCGATACAAATAAACGCCATTCGCCAAACGATCCCCGTAATCATCCGTTCCATCCCATGCATATTCCGATATATTATTACCAATATGTATGGGACCTAACTGCTCTTTGAAAATTTCTTTTACAACTTTTCCAGATACGGTCATGATTTGAATCTTCAATTTATCTGGAACCTGTGTACCACTTAATGTAAATACAAAACGTGTGGTTGTTGAAAATGGATTTGGATACGGATAGAAATACGATATCGAAGGTTTATTCTCTACTGTAAATGATATACGATATTGATTGCCTCCAGACTTATTTCCAGTAGCATCTTTACCTTGAACGATAATGGTATAAATTCCATCTGCTAAATTTGTAGGCTGTATCTCTGCTACAAAAGTATTTGTTTTTGCATTTTCTAAACTCCAGCTTTTTACCATCGAGTTCGTTGATGTAATTTGTATCGGTTGTGACTGACCAGGGTATTGTATATACAATTCAATACTCGTGGGGTCTGTCATTAACAAATATCTATTATTATCTCGAAGAGAAATATTTATCATCGGACTAGCGGAAACCAAATCGCCATCAAATATGCGGATCCCATCAAAGGCAACTTCCAATACAGGCTGTGTCTTATCTGCTTCAATGGTAAAAGATGTTTCAAGTAGATTATTATAGTAATATTGTTCGGATTGAAATTGTGGATTTACATATACTTGAATGTAATTTTTTCCGACCAAGCCTTTCGTGCTAAATTTATATGTAAACAATAAATTTTGATTTGCTGTTAATGAAGTATATGTAACGGTATCTAATCTTAAATTACCAGATTCGTTTCGGATGGTATACACAACTTTAATTGGTAGTGAAAAATCAAAAGCAGAAATATTATCAAATCGATAGGTATAGGAAATACTATCCCCTTCAGGTTTAGTTAGTGGTTGATACATATTCAAACCAACCGCATATGGATTTAAGGTACCTTCAGGAACTCCGTTATAAATAATCTGCCATTTCTTCAATACAGCAGGCGTTAAGGTAGCATCATCTTGAATTTCCAACAATAGTTTGCAATACACGTGTAAACCATCAATCAGATAGGTGCCATTTAAGTCTACGGAGTCTTTTTTAGGAAGATTAATCGTATCCATTGCTATACCTGAAATATCATAACGAATCAATTTCAATGCCGTCTCATCATTTGCAAACGTATCAATTGCAAAATACATCTTCCCCCATTTACTAGAAGGTCCAATAAGGCCTGTGGTAATGGAGCCTGCATCATAAAAACTCGTCAAGGTTGTATCAATCGTAGTGTATGTGCCAGGTGCTGTACTTACGTTCACCTTCTCACTAATAGGTGTAAGTAAATTACGCGTGGTTATAAATAAAAAAGATTGTTGATTGCTGGTAAGTGCT
>JAYTLG010000258.1:0-3204 GCA_043729555.1 Cytophaga sp. | reverse complement strand
AATTTTTTTCACTATTTCTTTTTGTTAGAGAAATGTTTTTTGATGTCTTCTAATGAAAAGGTATTGAAAGTTGTAGACTTTAACAAGCCGCCTTTTCTTCCTGCCAGAACTCCGAAGTGCGTATCGAGAATACCGTCTTGTTCGTGTGCATCGGGATTGATGCTGATGAGTACCCCTTTGTTTAAGGCATAATCGATGTGCCTCCAATCGATATCGAGTCGGTAAGGATTGGCATTGAGTTCTATGATCACGTTGTTGTCGGCACAGGCATCGATAACTTTATGCGTGTCTAAAGGATAACCTTCTCTTCGGAGTAGGAGTCTTCCTGTCATGTGACCCAACATGGTCGTGTAGGGATTTTCAATGGCTTTGATTAAGCGCATCATGGCTTTCTCTTCGTCCATTTTTAAATTGGAATGTATAGAAGCAACGATGTAATCAAATTGTTTGAGCAGGCTGTCTTCGTAGTCGAGCGCGCCGTCGTTGAGGATATCCGATTCGATCCCTTTGAAAACCGTGAAGGGCGCTAGTTTTTTATTGATCGCATCGATCTCTTCAAACTGTTGGTAGACGCGGTCTTCCTTAAGGCCATTGGCATAAAATGCTGTTTGAGAATGGTCTGCAATGCCAAAGTATTCCCAGCCTTGTGCGATGCAGGCTTCAGCCATTTCTTGTACAGAATGAACACCATCGCTGTAGGTGCTGTGGTTGTGAAATATTCCTTTGAGGTCTTTGAAGGTAATGAGGGCTTTGATTTTATCTTCTTTCGCTAGTGCCCATTCTACATGACCGACGCGGCATTCAGCAGGAATGAACGTGGTGTTTGCAAAGGTATACAAGGCTTCTTCCGAAGTAGTAGCATGTTGCTGACATACATCTAAAAACGAAGAGGTATCCGTTACAGCATGTTGTAAATGTTGTATGTCGGCAGAAAAGATTAAGCGCTTTGATTCAAAGGTAGCCGCTGGACTGCTACGAATGACAAGGGATGTACCTGTATTGGCATCTTTTCCACGTAAAGTAAACGGCGTGCTTTCTTGTAGGTTCCAATCTGCTTTTAGGTGTTGTTCGAGTATACTTAAATCACTTACAGGATTATCTGTACGCACCATAAAATCTAAGGACTCTACGGTTTCGGCCTGTTGGTATAGTTCTCCGCACCAACTGATGGTTTGATTGGGTAAGGCTTTTTGTAATACTTGTAAAAGTTGGGCACCTCTTACTTGCGCTTCAGAGATTAATAATTTTCCTCCTTGTTCTAATTGGAAGAGTAGGGATTTTCGAATACTGTCTTGTGTTTTTTCTCCGAAGCCTTTTTGAGAAGCGATGCTGTTGTTGTTGCATGCTTCCAGCAATTGGGCTGGACTTTCGATGTGAAGGTCTTTCCAAAGGGTGCGTATTTTTTTTGGACCTAAACCTGAAATGCTGAACAGCTCAATGAGTCCAGCGGGTGTTGTTTTTAATAAGCTTTCGAGTTCGCTCAGTGTGCCTGTGGTGCATATTTCACGTACCTTAAGCGCCATGCTGTTTCCTACGCCAGGAATAGCAGCGAGTTCGGAGTCTGAAAGACTAGGAATATCGTAGGGTGTTTTATCGATGGAGATGGCTGCGTTTTGGTAGGCGCGAATTTTAAACGCATTTTCCTCGTGCAGTTCCATGATGGAAGCCGTGAGCTTGAGTGTAGAGATGATGGCAGATTGCGTAGACATTGTGGTGTTTTGATTTCACGAAGAATTTAATCAATTTGAACCTTCGTTTGTAAAGCTCATTAATACTTACTTTAAACAAATATTAATGAGTTTTAAATTACACATATTAGCTGAATTTACAATCATGAAAATTAATATATATTGCCTCTTATTTTTATCTGTTTTACTTTTTGTATGTGTTGACCTGTCTGCTCAGTCATCGAAAGATACATTAATTAGATTTTCTGATTTGAGTTTTAATAATGAAGATGAACGATTATTATTTGAGAAGTATTTAATTCAAAAGGATAGCTCTGTGCTTATAGATTTGTTTCTTATTCCACTAGATCGTTCAAAGCGAATAAGCACTAAGTCTGCGACAGAAAAAATTAATCGAAGTGTTTTGTATATCAATGAAAATTTTAGTTCTGCCAAATCAAATGCTAAAAAGATAAAATTGACATATGACTACATTCATAAAACTTTTTTTAAAGTTTATAAGTTGAGTAATTCATTTAGCGAAATATTTATTTCAGGTGAATACAACTGTGTTTCAGCATCAGCATTGTATTCTTTTATTTTTGAGAAAACGAATATTCCTTTTTCTATTAAAGAGAAGCCTACTCATGTCTATTTGTATGCTTATCCGAATTCTGATAAAATCTTAATTGAAACAACAAGCCCTGATTTTGGTTATTATCAGTTCAGCGTTCAGTTTGTAAGTAAGTATGTGGAAGATTTGTACCGATCTAAGCAAATTTCTAAAGAGGAGTATGACTCAGAAAACGTGAATAATTTATTTAATAAATATTTCTTTTCAGACAAAGATATTTCATTACGTCAACTCCTGGGGCTTCAGTTTTTCAATTATGGGATATTTTCTTCGGATAAGAAAGAACACAAACTAGCATTAGATTGGTTTAAAATGGCGTATGTTATTTATCCTTCTAAATCGGTTTTTTATGTAATGCAAGATGCCTTATTCGAGCAGCTTACAAATGTCAAGTACAATGAATTGTCGGACATTGATAACTTTTTGTTGTTAGTGCGTTATTATGAATGCGAAAAGAATGAATCTTTTCGCATTAAAGTCCTTAATGAGTTTGTGAAAATAAAAGATGCTCAATTGATCAATGCAAATAATGTTGATTTGTTTATAAAAAGCCATCAATTGATATCGTCTGAGATAAAAGACAGTGTCTTGAGAAATGATATCGATTTTGTGTATTGGTATGAAATGTCTAGAGTTGCAATATTGTCAGGTAAAAATGATAATATTGATACGTATTTATATAACGCTTATTTTCTTAATCCTAGCAATGTAGACTTAAGGGCATTGATTTCACACAGGGTGTTAAATAAAATTTCTAATTTCTCTGATTCTAAAAAAGTGATGGATGATTTGAATGCAAGTACTAAGAAATATCCTTTCGTAAAGGATAATGAGAATGTACTTGAAGTCTTGAACAATTGTTACTTAGATATTGCTTATATGAGCTACGCTCAGCAAAAAATT
>JAYTLG010000257.1:0-2547 GCA_043729555.1 Cytophaga sp. | reverse complement strand
TTGCAGCATATCGTTTATCGTCGGTGATGTACCACATAAGTGCTGCTGAGTAAGCCGCCATAGCATCATGAACAAAAGTCTTGCATTGGGGAACGTAATTCCCATTTTTATCTTTATTGTAAGACCAGCAATCCATCGTTGCCTTTGGGTTGGCTTGGTAACTTAAAGATGAAAAGGGACTAGATTTTAATGCATCAAATGACTTCTTCCATGGCTGTGCTCCACTATTGGCTTTCTGTTTGATGTAATCTAATTCAGAGGCATTATTTAAAATGCCAGGATGTTTAAATGCTTGTCCATACACAGGTGTGATATACAACGTGCATATAATAACAATTCCCGAGAAAATGATTCTAGATATAATTGATAAGACGTTCATTTGTTTTTTTGTTAAGTGGAACATGTAACCTTACATGTATTTGTAATTTTCGCAGTTTTATCTGCACAATATATAGATACATGAAAAAGTAAAAAGTGAACATGTTGTAAATAAAAAAAACGAATCTGATTTCAGATTCGTTTTTTTTATAATATATATGACAAAAAAAATTAATTTATGAGCAATGCTTTCAAAATACTACCATCACTTTTCTGTATGTAATACAAACTTGGAATAAGTAGTTTGCCATTTTTATCTGTACCATTCCAAATGTAAGGCAATGTAACATTCGACAAAACAGTAACACCATTTTTATTTATGATGGTTGCTGTTCCACTACCTTCAATATATACAACATCTGCATTGCCATCACCGTTGGGCGAGAAAACTACGACATCTTTATATTTGTCATTTTCAGGATCTATTTTTACATTTTTAAATTCCGATTTTAAAAAATCCGATGCAGAAGGAAAATTATCGTTTCTTATTTTGAACCAATATTGACCCGTGTCAGCCACTGAATTAATCGGAATGTAAAATTCTCCCGTTCTATTTACTTCAATATTTCTATTGTCAATAAGTAACGTGTATTCATTCGAAGGAAGTCCTGTAGAAATGTTTACATGCAATACTTGTCCTATTTTCACCAAGGTGTCCATCGTTACGGGGAATTGTTTTTGAGGAAATAATGAAAATATGCTTGTAGCCCATCTTGGATTTTGTGTAATTGGAATTAAACATTCAAAGGATAGTCGATTGTCACGTACATCTAATCGACGCATTTCGGGATAATTAATAAAAGTCGGTATTTGCTCAAGTTCATTGTTTCTCAAATCAATTACTTGTGTGATTCCATTATACGTATTCCAGCTAGCAGGCAAGTTGGAAATTTTATTATTCATCAGATAAACTAATTTAATTGCTACATTTCCATTTACACTGTTTGTATAATGAATACTAGGTGCAGTAGTTAGTTGATTGTTTGCCAAGCTCAGTCTCTCTAACTTTCTAAAACGCGAAATGTCTACCGGAAAGCTTGTTAAATTATTTCCAGATAAACGTATGGTATCAGCATTTTTGAAGAAAACGATTTCATCGGCATTTGTAATACCGTTGTTCATCATTACAACATTACCGTCGGCAGTTAAGGTCTTGACAGTGTCTAATTGCAAACAGCCTGCTGTCATACTTGCAGGTGTAAAGTTGCACAAAGCACTATTAAAAGCTGGGTCTTGCACCGTGACTGTTGTTTGTGCATTCGCGCTTACTATACACAATGAAGTAAGTGTTAACGCATACATTAATTTCGATATGTTATTCTGAAACCACGACATTATAAATACATGTTTTATTATCTGAATACGATATGACTACTTTATGTAAGCCAATAGTAACTTTTTCTCCGTTTTTATTTTCTCCGTTCCAAGTAGCGTTATGGTGTGCAGCTACATTTTCAGAAAAAACTTCAATGCCTGCTTTATTTAAAATACTTACTTTGTATGAACTAGTTGTTAGTGCTGGAATACTCCATGCTTTATCAAACTGTTTATTAAATACATAGTTCGTTTCGAAAGAACAGTTTGAATTTGTTATGATATAAGTGCCGATTTGGTAATTGCATTTGTCTTCATTTTGAACAAATAAAATATAGCTTCCTGCAGCAAGGTCTGTAAATTGATTTTTTGTTTCGTACTCTGAATTTGCACCTTTTAAATACACCTTCCAATGTGCAGGCGCATTAATACTAATCGATCCACTCGCTTCGTCATAACTTGTTGGTGATACACGTACAGAGATCTCCGGCGCTTTTTCTGGACATGTTGTTTTTGCAACTACCGCTTGCTCTTTAATATTGATGGGCGTAATAGTCTCAACTTGTTTTTGTGTCACCTCAGCTGTTTGAACATGTCTTGTATGGATGGATTCATTGACTTTATTTCTATTTAGCAAAGTTGAATCCTCCGAAGGAGCAGGTGTTATTCTGTTTTCTTCTGTAGGTGTATTTGCCAAACCATTCAACTGCTTTTTATTTTGAACCGTATTTTCGGTCTGCGGTAAAGCTGCTGTTTTTTTGCTTGGTTGCGTATTTACAGTTGAGCCGCTTGTTGTAACAATTTGTTGAGGTGAAATGCTTGATTCTATTTTATCATTCAATAGTAAATACGAGC
>JAYTLG010000256.1:0-21194 GCA_043729555.1 Cytophaga sp. | reverse complement strand
ACATCATAAAAAAGGCGGAGATTACAAAATGTAATTTCCGCCTTTGTACTTTTCAAAGAAATCTATATTTACAATAATTTCATCTCGGATGACAGTAATTCTATATAGAAAATTTTTCGAATGAATTGTCTCAAATGAACCTTTCAAAATAAGTGCATCAAAATGAACGATACTTTTTGTTTCGAGCGATGTTGTCCATCTAAAAAAAACATACAACATCTTTAATCCTGTATTCATAAGCCATCCCGAGGTGCGTTTGGCATTCGGAAAATTAAAATCGACCACATACAATACACCATTCGAATTTAAACTTTCACTAAAACGAACCAGTAAACTTTCAACATAATTTTCGTCAAATAGATCTAGAAAATAATTACAAACAATCACATCATAGCGTGCAAAAACAAAATTTTCTACTGGCTCATGTACAAACGTTAGGCGAGCTAAACTATCATCAGATCCTGCAATGCGTTTCTTTGCATATCGAATCATCTCTGCAGAAGCATCGACATATGTTATGTGTATGGTTTTATTTTCCTCTAATAAACGGTGTAAAAATAAACCTGTCCCGCCTCCGAGAATCAAACACGTTGATTGCGTTTTTAAATGTGAAAGAAATGCAAGTTGACTTTTATTGATTTGATTAAAAGATAAAACACGTGCAAATGCATCATACATAAATGTCATACGATCAAAGCCTTTTCCTATGGTATTAATTTTCGATTGTTTTTTAGTCATCTTGTAATTCTCAATTCACTTATTTTCTACTACAAGGTATAAAACACGAACGGCTACCTTAAATATAGATAAAATATCATTTTCACATTTGAATGAAACTCAATTTCAGCCATTTAATGATGGAATTTGTTTATTTCACGTAAATCAGCTAAAAAAAACGTACCTTTGCACCTTACGTTTTATCCTTAAATTTAATACCGTAATATTAAATGAAATTATCAGAATTCAAATTCTCTCTTCCTGCTGAACTTGTTGCACAATACCCTGCTGCCAACAGAGACGAAGCAAAAATGATGGTTATTAATCGCGCTACCGGAACCATCGAACACAAAATTTTCAAAGACATTATCAATTATTTCGAAGAAGGTGACCTTATGGTCATGAATAACACAAAGGTGTTTCCTGCTCGTTTATATGGTAATAAAGAAAAGACAGGCGCAAAAATTGAAGTTTTCCTTTTACGCGAATTAAATGCTGAATTGCACCTTTGGGATGTATTAGTAGATCCAGCTCGTAAAATTCGTGTGGGGAATAAATTATACTTTGGCGACAGTGATTTAGTTGCTGAAGTTGTAGATAACACAACATCTCGTGGTCGTACAATTCGTTTCTTATTTGATGGAAACTCGGAAGATTTTTCAAAAATCATTGAAACAATTGGCGAAACACCACTACCCCGTTACATTAAAAGACCTGTAGAGGAATCGGATAAAGATCGTTACCAAACAATATTTGCAGAAACAAAAGGTGCTGTAGCTGCTCCAACAGCTGGCTTACACTTTACAAAGCAAGTAATGAAGCGTATGGAAATCAAAGGCGTAAACTTTACTCCCTTAACATTGCATATTGGCTTGGGTTCTTTCAGAACTGTAGATGTTGAAGATCTTACAAAGCACAAAATGGATTCAGAAAACTTCGACGTAAATTCAAAAACGGTAGAAGCAGTAAACAAAGCGTTGGATAAAAAGAAACGTGTTTGCGCGATCGGTACTACTTGTATGCGTGCATTAGAATCGTCTGTTTCTGCAAACAATCGTTTGAAAGAAAACTCGGGTTGGACAGATCGTTTCATCTTCCCTCCATACGATTTCAAAATAGCAAACTCAATGCTAACAAATTTCCACATGCCTGAATCAACATTATATATGATGGCATGCGCATTTGGTGGTTATGACTTGATGACAAAAGCGTACAAAACTGCAATCAAGGAAAAATATAATTTCTTGAGTTATGGCGATGTAATGCTTATTATTTGAGATACCTGAAAATAATTAATTTAGTTAATAAAAAAAGTCTCCAGCTAATTTAGCTGGAGACTTTTTTTATTAACTAAACTCTACTTCTGTTACAGCAATCGTTGGTATGTGAACGCCGCCTTTAAGTGTTATATATTGTGCATCGGCAGACCAAATTGTAGTGTGCACGCGCATCACTTTATTATCTTCCGTAATGAATGTCATTTTCACTTTTCCTTGATATGCATTCCCTAAACGCTCAGCTTTTTGAAGATATATATGCCTTAAACGTCTTTTTACAGGGTCTTCCAAAACGTCTAATTTAGAAAATAACAACGATGATAATTCTTCCTTTTCTATTAATATTACCTCTTGCTGTGGTATCTTTTCCATAATTCGCCTATTTTACAATACACTTATTAGTACGCAAATCTATCGCATATGGTTTGCCCCAAATAAAAAATTGGAATAAAAAAAGGCTGTTCATATACTAAACAGCCTTTTTGAAAATTATTTAAATGAACAAATTAGTGTCCCATTTTAGTATTTGCATCGAACGAATTCAAATCTTCGAATGCCTTCTTCAAACGAGCAACAAATGTATCTTCACCCTTACGTAACCAAACACGTGGATCGTAGAATTTCTTATTTGGTTGATCAGCACCTTTAGGGTTACCGATTTGACCTTGTAAAAACGCTTCGTTTGCTTTGTAATAGTTCAAAACACCTTCCCAGAATGCCCATTGCAAATCTGTATCAAGGTTCATTTTTACTACACCGTATCCGATTGCTTCACGAATTTCTGCTTCAGTTGAACCAGAACCACCGTGGAATACAAAATCCAATGGATTTTCTTCAGTACGACCGTAGTTCGCTTTGATGAAATCTTGAGATTTTCTCAAAATTTTCGGCTCTAATTTAACGCTACCTGATTTGTAAACGCCGTGTACGTTACCAAATGCAGCAGCAATTGTAAACTTGTCACTTACTTTCATAAGTTCTTCGTAAGCATATGCAACTTCTTCGGGCTTCGTATATAATTCGTCTTGGTGTATACCAGAGTTATCAACTCCATCTTCTTCACCACCAGTAACACCTAATTCAATTTCAAGAGTCATACCCATTTTGCTCATACGCTCAAGGTATCTTTTACACGTTTCGATGTTTTCTTCCAAAGGCTCTTCAGAAAGATCTAACATGTGAGAAGAGTACAATGGCTTACCATGAACTTTGTGAAAATCTTCGCCTGCAGTTAACAAACCGTCAATCCAAGGAAGTAATTTTTTAGCAGCATGATCTGTATGTAATAAAACACCAACACCATACAATTCAGCAACTTGGTGTACGTGGTGTGCACCAGAGATAGCACCTGCTATAGACGCTTCTTGCTTTCCGTTTGGTAATGATTTACCAGCATAAAATTGACCACCACCGTTAGAAAACTGAACGATAACAGGAGAGTTTGCAAGTTTAGCTGTTTCCAATACTGCATTTACAGTACCAGTACTAACTACGTTTACTGCAGGGAATGCTAGTTTTGCTTTTTTAGCTGATGCAAACAATTCTTGAACTTGATCACCAGTTATAACGCCAGTAAGCGCTGTGCTTTTTACATTTTCAACCATAATAGTGTTTTATTGCTTTGTATAGAAATACTTTTCGTATCCGTAAATGGAAGGTTAAATATACATAAAATTCGATAAATAGTGAATAGCAAAATCGGCTTAAATTCGGCCTAATGTAATAAATTCTATTTTTTTTAGATTATACCTAAACTATTTATAAACATCTTATTGATTTGTAGGCGCATTCTAAAAGACAAGCTCTTAAATTTTGATTTTTGAAGCGAAACCTTGTTACCTTGCAAGCAATCTATGCGCCTAATATCGAGACCGGTTTTATGTAATTATTATGTCACGTATCGTTGTAATGCAACCTGCAACTTCTGTGATATTTGGGAAAAACCTTCGCCCTACGTAACGGTTGAGACGGTTGAACAAAACATGCGCGATTTAAAAAAACTTGGTGTTAAAGTCATTGATTTTACGGGTGGCGAACCTTTATTGCACCGGGACATCGACACCTTGTTGCGTGTTGTAAAAAAACACGGCATGATTACTACATTAACCACAAATGCGCTGCTGTACCCAAAGTGGGCCGAACGTTTGAAAGGTTTGGTGGACATGTTGCATTTTTCATTAGACTCGCCCGACAAGGCCGAACACGACGCATTGCGCGGTGTAGCCTGTTTTGATTTTGTACTGGAATCGATACAAATTAGTAAAACACTCGGCGAACGTCCCGATATCATTTTTACCGTTTTCGATCACAACATTCATTTAATAAAGCGGATGTATGAAGAAATTTGTCTGCCGAATAATTTATTGTTGATTTTAAATCCTTCTTTTGAATACAACAATGTTGAAGTTGGAACAGGTTTAAAAGAAATCGATTTAAATATCTTGGCTCAATGGGCAAAGAAAAAAAATATTTATATTAACGAAGCGTTTATTCAATTACGCTTGGATGGTGGCAACCATACGGACAATCCTATTTGTAAAGCGGCCTCATCAACACTGGTCATTTCTCCTGAAAATAAATTGGTGCTTCCGTGTTATCACCTTGGTACCGACTCGTTCGATATAAATAATAATTTATTCGATCTGTATCATTCCAAAGAAGTCAAAGCAATCATTGCACAAGAAGGGAAATTAGAGGCTTGCGAAGGCTGTGCAATCAACTGCTACATGCAACCATCCTTTGCTGTTGAAATCAACAAGTATTGGTTTAAGGCACTACCTAGTACATTGAAGTATAGCTTAGCAAAGGGTACTTGGAAAAGATTGTTTCGATAGTCATGTAAAGATCGATGCCATCGCTTAAAGCGATGGCATCGATAAATCATGGAGAGTTTCCGCCCAACGAATGAGATTTTAGATATCTACCATTTCCTTCATTTTATTCAATCACTTCCTTATATTTACATATATCAATTTATACGCTAGCACATGAATCTTCGCATCTTTTTTGATCCTGTTTCTATTGAACTTCAGCCATCCGATTTATTAGAGCCTTATATATTTGCCAATACGATTCAGTTTTATAAAGATTCGTTCCCAGATTTAACGGGCGTACATATTGCGTTAGTAGGTCTGTCGGAAGAACGTGGTTCGACAACCAATCGTGGGGCTGAAAAAGGTGCGGATGAAATTCGAAATAAATTATACCGCCTACGAAGAGGAACTGGTAGCAATAATATTGTTGATTTAGGAAATCTAAGAGTGGGCATCAATGTAGAAGAAAGCTACATGCGCATCAAAGAAGTGTGTGAGTTTTTAATGGAAATGAATGTCATTCCTGTTTTATTCGGTGGCACCCACGATCTCGATTTAGGTCAATACCAAGCATACGCCAACAGCAAAAAGTTGATTAGTGTATTGAATGTCGATGCACACATCGATATGAATATCCCTACGGAAGACATCAGTAAAAATCACTTACATCGAATTTTACTTCACGAACCAAACTTCTTATTTAATTTCTCTCAACTTGCCTACCAAACATATCTAACCGACCAAGAGACCTTAAACGTTCTTGAGAAATTATATTTTGAAATGTATCGCATCGGACTGATGCGTGAAAACATCGATGAGATAGAACCTGTGATTCGCGATGCAGACATGTTGAGTTTTGACATTACTGCTATAAGAGGCAGCGATGCGGCAGGCAATGCAAATGCACAGCCATTTGGATTAACAGGCGAAGAGGCTTGCAAAATTTGTTGGTATGCAGGTTTGAATTCTAAATTAACGTCTGTCGGCATATACGAATACAACCCCCTCTTCGACGAACGCAAACAAACAGCGTCTGTAGTTGCTACGATGATTTGGTATTTCATTGAAGGCTTCTATAACCGCAAAGAAGACAAAGATTTCACAAGCACTAAATACGTGCGTTATATTGTGCCGATGCAAGGCGACCCTGCGCAACTTACCTTTTACAAACACTTACAAACGGAGAAATGGTGGATGGAAGTTCCGTTCCCAAATAACAAACATCAATACGCACGCAACTCAATTATCCCATGTTCCTACACGGATTATTTAACAGCGAACCGCGGCGAATTACCTTACCGCTGGATTAACACGCATGCAAAACTCATCTGATAATTCTGCTCTTAAAGAGTATACTAAAAGTCAGTTGGCCTTGCGCAACGGACAAGACAAACCAGAAATCTGGTGTGCGTTTAAAGGCATCATCTACGATGTAACGCGTTCAAAAATGTGGCGCAACGGAAAGCACTACGAACACTGGGCGGGACAAGACTTAACAGCCGAAATGGAAGATGCCCCGCATACAGAGAATGTGTTTGATACGTTTACAATCGTTGGAAAATTGAAAAGCTAACTATTTAGAAAAATTTTATGGTAGCACATGTAAAATATATTCTAATGCTGTTTATTCTTACATTTTTGACAGGTTGTTATATTCAGACAAAAACACGGAAACCAGAAAGTGATTTAAAAACCAAAACACAAACAGTTTCTGTTATTGATGAAAAAATTCAAGTTGATACCATTGTTATTACAAAAATTGATACCACATTAAATCTATTCAAAGCAGAATCTTTGGTTGGTATTACTGTCAAGGGAAAATTTCATACACCAATGAGCTCAGCGACAATTACCTATTTTGACAACATAAGATTTATTGAATCAAGAAACATCAATAATAAGCGTATTCGCATTGATATTGTTCCAGGCATGAAGACTTCACATCTTTCTATGAAAAAAGCCGAACAAATAAAAAATAAAGTAAAATACAATTATCTCTCCAACGGTGATACAGAGTTTGAAATCTATTTAGAAAAAAAGATATATACTACTGGATTTGGGGCATACCGTATAGACTTTACTTGCGGGCAGCAAAACAAAACTATTTATCTTTTCAGAAGCAAATAACCTATTACTTACAATATACACAATGATTGCAATCGTCGATAGTGGCTCTACAAAATCAAATTGGTTGTTCACGGGTAAAAAATCCCGTGAAGATTTTTCAATACGCACAACCGGCATCAATCCCTATTACCAAACCGTTGAAGAAATTCAAGAAGCCTTGCAAAAAGAATTGGTTCCCAATCTACCTCAGGTAAATTTAATAACTGCCGTATACTTTTACGGTGCAGGTTGTGAACTACCCGCGCAGCAAGCGGTGGTTGCACGTGCCTTATCTCCCCTATTCAATAATTGTGCGGTGCATGTCGACAGTGATTTGATTGCAGCTGCACGTTCGGTACTGGGCGACGAGCCAGGCATCTGTTGCATCAGTGGTACAGGATCAAACACCTGCTATTACGATGGTAAAAAAATCGTACGCAACATCAACTCCCTTGGCTTGTACATGGGCGATGAAGGCAGCGGTGGTTTTTTAGGAAAACTATTGGCGCGTGATTACATCCGCGAATCGATGCCCTTGGATATACGTGCACGCTTTGAAGTATTCACTGCCGATCGCAAAAGCGACATCATGGATAAAGTCTATAAAAAACCCTTTCCAAATCGTTACTTGGCTTCGCTCGCTCCCTTTGCCATTCTACATAAATCGGAAACTTACATCAATGAATTGATTGAAGAAAATTTTCGATTGTTATTCGATAATTGTATTTGTCGCTACGAAAACTTCTCAACATTACCCGTTCGATTTATTGGTTCCATTGGCTTGCATTTAAGAGAAGCGTTAGAAAAAGTTGCTGCCGATAAAAACGTACGCATCGATAAAATTGTTGACGACCCCATGCAAGGTCTAAAAGACTATCATTTGAAACACACGTTATGAGCATAACCGAATCATCTTCGCATTATTCAAATTTGGAACAGATGTCTGTTTCCGATTTGTTATCTAACATAAATAAAGAAGACAAGACGGTACCGCTTGCCATTGAAAAAGCATTGCCCCAATTGGAAGCCTTGGTACATTCAATTGTGCCCCGCATGAAATCGGGCGGCCGTTTGTTTTACATAGGTGCAGGTACAAGTGGTCGCTTGGGTGTTGTAGACGCATCTGAATGTCCGCCAACGTATGGCGTACCACAAGGCATGGTTGTCGGCATCATTGCGGGTGGCGACGCTGCCATACGCAAAGCTGTTGAAAACGCAGAAGACAATGCCACACAAGCATGGCTTGACTTAAAAGCATACAATATAAATAGTACCGATACTGTAATTGGCATTGCCGCCTCAGGTCGCACGCCTTACGTAATAGGTGGCTTACGTGCATGTAAAGACGCAGGCGTCAACACTGGTTGTATTGTTTGTAATCCAGGCTCTGCTGTTTCCGCAGCTTGTGATTTTCCAGTAGAGGTTGTTACCGGACCAGAGTTTGTAACGGGCAGTACACGTATGAAAGCAGGTACCGCACAAAAGCTTGCCTTGAATATGATTTCGACTGCCGTAATGATTCAGTTGGGGAAAGTTAAAGGCAACAAAATGGTAGATATGCAACTCAGCAATTTAAAATTGGTTGACCGTGCGGTGCGCATGGTGATGGGTGAGTTGTCGATTGAAGAACCACTTGCAAAAACATTGATTGAAAAACATGGCAACGTACGCGCTGCTATTGAAGCCTACAAAAACAATGCATGAATTAGAACCATTTTATAATTGGGGAGAAAGCTATTCTTCGGTTGACGATCCGCGGTCTCCATTTTATGAAGCAGAATATAATACTACGCATTATTCCAACGCGATATATGGCTACTATATCCATCCCTTCTGGGACCACATCGGCTCAGAAACACTATATGTAAAAATACTTTTTGCAGATTACGACGAACAAATAGTTGTACTCGAATTATTCGGCGAGTGGAATGATACGCTTCACAACGACATCATGCATTTGAAACGAAATGTAATTGATTTATTAGTCGCCGAAAGCATTACAAAATTCATCTTGATTTGTGAAAACGTAATGAACTTTCACGGAAGCGATGATGAATATTACGCAGAATGGTTTGAAGAAATTGAAAATGGATGGATTGCAGCCATCAATACGAGGGAACATGTATTAGAAGAATGGAAAAAATTCAATATCGATTACTACATCAACTTTGGAGGTTCGCTCGACGAAATGCATTGGAGAACCCTGGATCCGCAGCTGTTTTGCAAAACTGTGGAAGGTTTTATTCAAAAGCGATTGGGCTAGTACAAATAAAAAATATCCATCCGAACGTATCACGGATGGATATTTTCCTACATAAGAAATTTATTTTTATTCTTTAACCGGAACGATAAATTTTCCTCTCTTCATATGTGTTAAAACTGCATACCAAATTTCATCTACTGTTTTATTTACATTTGTAGGATTCAATATGGAAGTAATACAAGACCACAACAATTTATCTTGTGCAATAGAAAACACATTCGTTTCTACAATATAATTTCGATCTTCTGTATAATAGCCTTGAGAATAATACCCCCGATAATTCATTGAATGCCATCCGTAATAACCACCTTGATAGTAGCCAGGCACGTAGCTTGCAGTTTTTGAACATCAATTAATTGCATTGAAACAACGCCATCATAACCATCTCTAGCAACGATTGCTTTAATTGAATCTTCATTTAAGTCTTTTTGATTGGGCCCAAGTACCATATAAGAAGCTCTAAAAGCAGGGTTCTTAGCAGGTAATTTATCTTCAGCCATTCTTCTAGTAGCTTCATTTTGCACCAATGCAACAACCAATACTTTCTTGAAAGACTCTTTTGTATAGCTTGCTCCTGGAGCTTTCCAAGTACTTTATACTGTTGTAGAAGAACAGCTTACGTATATCAGTGATATCAATGCTGTCATTGATAGTATTAAAAGTTTTTTCATGATTGAAGAATTGAAGTGTATTTAGTAAAAATAAGAAAGTATTTTCAGGAAACAGTGGGATCAGTTTTTTTCTTCACCTTCATTGCCTTCGCAACGCTGTATTTTCTTCCAGTGGCTAATTGCAAGCACAAAGCACGTTTTAGCTTAAAGGTTTCTATTTTGAATAGGTCGTCTTTAATTAAAAACTCATCCCCTTCTTTTAAATCTTCCAAAAAGATATATTCATCGCCATCTTTATCATAGCGATTCAATACTTTCATCAAAGCAATATCGCCGCACGACGAAGCAGATGGGTCGTTGTACATATGCAAGTGCAAGGCCAACAATACATCCTCCGGAAAAACCTCTACTTTTAATATCGGGTACATGACTTCTTTAAAAGCCGACTGCCATTCTTCTCCATGAGGTTTTACACTTAATCCATGGCGAATGGTTGTGACAAGATGCGCCACTTCGTGCAAATAGGTAACTAAAAAAGAATAGGGATTCAATCCACGATTAACGGTAATGGTATGTTTTTTTGTTGAAGGGTCGAAGGTGTAGTCACCTAACTTTGTAGCTCTATCGCGACTGGCTTTAAAATGAAATCTACCCAATCGCCATAATTCTATGGAATAGTCGATGGCTGCCGATGGCACGTGAGCACGGATTAATTCCGGAGTAGATCGCATGGTTCTAAGGTACGATTTATATAAAAAAGAAAAAACCGCTCAATGAGCGGTTTTTTCTGAAATTCAATGGACCGAAGTCCGGTGAATTACTTAGCTGCAGGAGCTTCAACTTTAACAGTTGTATCTGGAGCAACAGTAGCTGTATCTGGAGCAACTTCTGGAGCAGCTTCAGGAACTACAACAACAGAATCAACTGTACCTTCTTCAGATTTTTTTTCACCGCAAGATGCGAAAGCAAATACAGCAGCAATAGATAATAATGCGAATACTTTTGTCATGATTGTAATAATTTATAGTTTATTTTCGGATACAAATTTAATACTTTTTTCAATAATTCAAGGTCTCTATTGGTTTTTTTTATTAAAATACCTCTACAAAAGACTATATATCAATAAAGACGGGCCTTATAGGATTTTATTTTTTTCTATACACGATAGAAATTGGCACACCTTCAAAATCGAAATAGCCACGAATCTTATGCTCCAAGAAGCGCGTATACGATTCTCCTACATATTGAGGTAAATTACAGAAAAAAGCGAAGGTTGGTGATTTTGTCGGCAATTGCGTAATATACTTGATTTTCACATACTTCTGCTTCGTAGCAGGTGGTGGATTGTAATCAATCTCAGGCAAAATCTTATCGTTAATTTCAGAAGTCGGTATACGTTTCCCTCTATTGTCGTACACTTTCATAATAGCCTCCACCGATTGGAACAAACGTTGCTTGTTCAGTACGGAGATAAACATAATAAGCGGATAATCAATTGGTTTTAATGCCTCACGAATCGTTTCTTGGAATTCCTGAGCCGTTTTTGAATCCTTTTCGATCAAATCCCACTTGTTCACCAAAATAACAATCCCTTTTTTGTTGTTATGCGCCATCCAAATAATGTTCATGTCTTGTGATTCGATACCACGCTCGGCATCAATCATAATAACACATACATCCGATTCCTCAAGTGCTTTTACAGATCTCAATGTTGAATAAAATTCAACATCTTCTTTTACACGCGATTTTTTACGAATACCAGCTGTGTCCACAAAAATAAATTCCTTACCAAACGCATTGTAATGCGACGTAATGGAATCTCTTGTAGTGCCAGGAATATCCGTTACAATACTACGGCTTGTACCCAACAAAGCATTTACATACGACGACTTACCCGCATTGGGACGACCCAATACAGCAATCTTAGGAATGCCTTGATTTGGATCTTCGATACCCACTTCTTTGAAATGCGAAATCGCTTGATCCAACAATTCACCTGTACCTGTTCCGTTTTGAGAAGAAATTGGCCAAACCTCTCCCATTCCCAATTCATAAAACTCCGCACTCATGTGCAAGCGATTATTATTATCTGCCTTGTTGGCTACCAATAATACAGGCTTTTTTGAACGACGAATTTTATTCGCGAATTCTTTATCCAAATGATGCACGCCAACTTCTGAATCCACAACAAACAAAACAACATCTGCTTCTTCAATAGCAATGTCAACTTGTTCTCTGATTTGATTTTCGAAAATATCTGTAGAACCTACCACATAACCACCCGTATCAATTACGGTAAAGTATTTTCCGCACCATTCTGATTCGCCATAATGACGATCTCTTGTTACTCCACTCTGGTCATCCATAATGGCTACTCGAGCACCCACTAAACGATTAAAAAGCGTTGATTTGCCAACGTTGGGTCTACCAACTATGGCTACTATATTTGACATATTATTTAATTAATCTAATTTATACCCGAACTGACGTAAGTAAAATTCTTTACTTCTCCAGTTGGGCTCTACTTTTACAAATGTTTCAAGGAAAACTTTTTTGCCGAAGAATTCTTCCATGGATTTACGGGCCTGGGTAGCCGTACGTTTCAAGGCCTCACCACCTTGTCCAATGATTATCCCCTTTTGTGTATCACGCTCTACAATGATAACCGCTTGTATGCGCAATAGATCTTTTTGGTCTTTAAAAGATTCAATTAATACTTCTGAACTATATGGAATTTCAGCACTATAATTTTTAAATATTTTTTCTCTGAAAATTTCAGAAGCAAAAAAACGTTCCGGCTTATCCGTCATTTCATCCTTTCCGTAATACGGCGGGTGAACAGGTAAGTGCGACAATACCCAGTTCAACACCATATCGGCATTGAAACCTGTTAAAGCAGAAACCGCTAAAATAGCATCGGCCTTTGGAAATTCAACTTTCCACTTTTCAATCAAGGCATCCATCGACTCTTGTTTCGACAGATCCACTTTATTCAAAATTAACAATACAGGAACTTCAACATTACCGAGACGTTGCAATACAAGCGCATGGTCTTCTGGATCTGTTACGTCCAACACCCACAAAATCATATCTGCATCTTCCAAAGAGAAATCAACAAAACGCATCATCGACTTCTGAAGCTCATATTTAGGCTCAATTACACCTGGGGTGTCCGAGTAAACGATTTGAAATTCAGAATCGTTGATAATTCCCATCACGCGGTGACGGGTTGTTTGGGCTTTAGGCGTAACAATTGATAAACGTTCTCCTACTAGACAGTTCATCAAGGTTGATTTACCCGCATTTGGGCGACCAACAATGCTAACAAAACCGGCTTTATGTGTTTCTGTATGCTCCATTTCTATTTGTAATCTACAAAGGTACAAAAAAGAATTGGCTTCAATGCTAAGCTATTAGGTTTGAATATGATATAAAAGGGCGGTTTTCATACATGAGAAGCTTAATGCGGAGGGCTTAAGGCTTAAAGCTTGGCTGTTTTAAGTAATAGGTTTTAAGTTTTAAGAAGTACTCCCTTTTCCTTAGTCCGCCGCGGCGGACTAAGGAAAAGGGAGTACACAGAATCAATACTTCCCTTGCGAATCTCTGTTATAATATCTTAATACAATTTTTCCAAAGATGAAAAATGCCATCATTACTAGAATACCTGCTAATAACATTCCGTTTTTAAAAATAGATACTAAGCCATACTGTATGTGAATCAATACCAAACTTATTACAAATTGAATAACTGCATACACGATGTTCCCGATTGGACTGAAACCAAACGGACCAAGAAATTTTGTTTTCGTTATTCCCAGAATAAAGTGCGGCATGGCATTGGCTAAGAAAAGCCCAATAAAGAAGTCGATGATAAATGCGTTGTTCATTTTATTTTTCGCAGTTTTTCATTGTGTGTACTAAATGTTACCTGTGGCATCAGAAATGCAAAGCATTCTGTGCCATTAATAATATCTTTAAGCCAGCTACTTTTAAACTTCAATATTTTTAATGATTTGATATCGTTGATTTGAAATTTTAATTCTATATGGCCAACGGCATATACACCTGATTCGAGCTGTGCGGACACGGCAGCATCCTGATTGCAGATCACCTCAATTAATTTTTTCCTATCAGAAGTTATCGCATTGAATGAACCGGGTACATTCCAAGAATCTGACACGGAAACATCTGTATATAAATCTGGAGAATTACTGCAACCCGATTGCATCTCAGTTACAATATTTTTATCTCCTAAAACATGTTTTAAACTGTGTGGCAAATGCGTTTGTAATACATTGCTTACAATCCGACTTCCTAACGCATACGTATGTTCGTTGATGCAATTTTTAAGAAAGAATACCGTTGGTTGCTGTATTCCAAAATCTTGCGTGTTTTCAATATAAACCCGCCAGTTACTTTGTACAGGAGATGCGAATATTTTTTTAAATCGATTAAAAAATGATGGACGAAAATTTCCGTGCTTATAAGTAAGTACCGTTAGTAATACGTTATCCTCATAGGTCTTTAGTTTTATTTCCGTTGGTAATAGATGCACAACATTCTGAATCGGGACCATCCAGTTTAGATATACAACATCGGTAATGTCACTTGTTAATTGTATTTGTGTAAATGGATAAAACAGCATGGGTTTTACATGAATAAAAAAAGCATTATTCAGTAAGCAATTCAGAAACGAACCATGAAGAGTTCTACTTGGATAAATAAATCGATCGTGCTGAAATGTATTCATTACACGAATGTACATATTTTAACTCATTTCAATCGAGTCCAAGTTTCGGTGCTGTATAAAAACCCTATATAACCGCGCATGCTCAATGTGCCATCGGCATTAATCCACAACTTACCTGTATATAATTTACCATCTCTACAATCATAGATTTTGCCACCTGTATATTCTTCATCGTCGTACACAAATTCTAAAAAGACCAATGAACCCAAGATTGTCTGGCTGCGTTTTAATGCATCGGGATTCTTTTTATCGAGTTGAGGCTTTCCTGTAGCTGGATCGTTGGGTTCTGCCAACCAAACAATTTTACCAAAATATTTATCGGCTGATTTATAAATTTCGACATGCGCTTTTTTATCTGCAGAAAGCCATGTACCTAAAATTTTATCTGCTTGAGCAAAAGAGGCTGTATAAATACATGAAAATAGTAGAATGCTTACTAAACGTTGCATAGCTGTTTTGTTTGCGGTTTATTTAATATACAAAAAATAGTTCATTCATAATAAAAAATTATTCCTTTATATTTTCAAACCAATGAATTATTATTTGAATATTCTTCTTTGTTGTGTCATTGGAAAATATTGTCTGATTAATTTGAAACGGAGCCCCATTCGAATCCTTTTGCAATACAAATGCGCCTTTTTTATTTAGAGAATACAACTCCGTGATAAAATTCATTTCTGTTGCGCCTTGTGCATCACCAACAAATGTTCTACTTAAATAATCTATTTGATCGTTATTGTTAAATGAATACAAATTCAATTCTTCATCCGTTCTAAACGTTCCAAAATAATTTTCAGTTTTGTTTTTGAAATCATACACAAGAAAATAATATACGCTACAGCCCAATCCAGCAAAAGGGTTAAAATGCATCCGTACAGCAATAAATTCATTTCCATTCAATCGATAATATTTTATTTCATCCCAATTATTTATAAATTTTACACTGTCGCCACCTTTATCCCACACTGGATTTAATGTGACCTTTGTTTCCAAATCAATCAATTTGCCGTCAATGCGAATTGTGTTCATACCATCTTTATCTATCCATTTTATTTTATGGTAGAATATTGAAATTTCAGATTCAGTATATGTATTTAAAACAATAGCCATGGGCTGTATTTTATACCTATTAAAATACGCATCTATATCATACTCTTCTTTCGAAGTTGTGTCTTGAATATGCGCCGTAATGTCTACTTGATGCTTCTGTATCACTACATTTTCTGCCTGCTCTTGCTTACAAGCAAACAACACAATAAAACTTAATACGATTGCATTTTTTTCATTTGAATAGTATCTTAAAATAATAGGTTAATTTCCTATGCTAGTCCGCCGCGTCGGATAGCGCAAATAAAGCAACTACAAGCCGATTATACTCAATATAAAATCCCGCAACGGCTCTACAACTTCAACAATAAACACATGATGAAATAACAGTGGCATGGGTACAATAAGCCATGCAAATACTCATACATGTGAAGCCACAGCATTTGAAATGAGTTGTTTTACAAATTGTATATTCCCTTCTGCATACATAGCCAATCCATGAAGCACAAAATATAAAAAAGGTAAACCGTAGCCCATTTTAACAGGAAATGAAATTGCAATTTCATGTAACATACCCGACACTAGAAACGAAGCGATCATCGCGAGCGGTATTCCATATCTTATTTTTAACGGTTTGTAGACAACCATAGCAGTCATTTCAGAAAAAGCCATATTCCAGCACTTGCCCCAAAATTCTTTCAAAGATGTTGCCTTATAGGGTGAAAGAAATAGTTCTTTTACATCAACGCCTGAAAAGCGCCAGGATGCCGCACTTAAATTCAATATTCCAAAGTGTAAAATAAAACTCAAACCAACCAGCATTACCAATTCATATAAGAAATACACGTTCGCATACTGTTTTTGTAAATAAACAGAAGCAATTAAAAGCAACACACCAATTATAATTATACTGATGCCTTTTACTACAAAAGGCATCACCCCAGTTAATGGTTTGGAAGGAAATGCTTCAAACAAATTTGGACGCATACCAAACCAGCCAAGTGCAAATGCAAGCCATTGCAGTACATTTAATTTTGGTTTGCCTCTATAGGCTTCAACCATAACAATAACTTTCATAGAGAGTAATTGCAACGAAGCAATCGCAATCATTCGATATGTTGGCGAAGCATTTGTTGTAAGCGCGATACAAAAAATAGCTGTTCCGATTACAATTGCCCAACCAATAATTCGAGCAGCTTGAATACTTTTAACATATGGAAGCACATAACCAATCACCAATAGAAAGATTGCCTCGCAAATTAATGCACCTAATATTAAATCCATGCGTTGTTGTATAAGAATGCAAGAAAATAGATTGCTGAAAACAAAACGAACAAGAGTACCAATGCAATTTCGCATAAGGTGAACAACAACCCTTTTGGTGCATCTGTTTTATCAAAATAAAAGAACTGAATACCAATGCGTGTAAGCCAGTAGATACTAATAAAAATCGTAATACTGGAAGCAAGAAAAGAATGATTGAGTAATTCTTGCGTTCCCCAAATAGATACCAATCCAAAACATAGATTAATTACTAAAATATAAGCAGCGTAGGTCCAGAACATCTGCCGAATTAAGGGTTTAACTTTAGCCAACTCCGTATTCCAGTTTAACACCCTTGGAATTATGCTACTACCAAGACCTAAGGCAAGATGCAAGATACCGCAGATAAAAATTAAGGTAGAAAAAATACTTAAGTTCATTCAATTGAATTATATGTTTTATATAAATATACTCATTTCATACATCATTATTCAAAATCCTTCGGTTGCGTCATTCGATAAACATAAAACTTCCCTACCTTTAGTTCATGAACCAATACCCGATTGCAGAAATAGTTGATGAGATTAAGGACTCCTTAAATCTCCATACAACAGTGATTCTACAAGCACCTCCAGGTGCGGGTAAAAGTACGATATTGCCAATTGAATTATTAACGGCACCTTGGTTAGCTGATAAAAAAATCATTCTTCTAGAACCTCGTCGCATGGCTGCCCGAAGTGTGGCACAACGCATGTCGGATTTATTAGACGAAGAAGTTGGCAATACGGTTGGTTATCGCGTTCGATTTGATCAACGCATCTCTGCAAAGACACGCATCGAAGTTGTAACCGAAGGAATCTTAACACGCCGCCTTCAACAAGACAATACGCTTGAGGGCGTTGGCTTAATTATTTTTGATGAATTCCACGAACGCAGTTTACACAGCGATTTATCTTTGGCTTTGTGCCGAGATTTGCAACAAATACTTCGAGAAGATTTACGTATCTTAATCATGTCGGCAACGCTTGATGGAGATCACCTATCTTCGATATTAGATCAGGCTCCAATCATTACAAGTAAAGGTCGACAATACCCAATAGACGTACGATACAATGCGATTGACAACAACAATCCGTTGTCACCACAATTGACTTCCATCATACACAAAACACTAAAAGACGAAACGGGCGACATACTTGTATTTTTACCTGGTGCCAGAGAAATTCAACAAGCAGCAGAGGTCTTAACTGAAACACTGCCACATATTGCAATTCGTCCTTTATATGGAGAGTTAAGTTTATCTGCACAACAAGATGCCATCAAAGCCGACGCTCAAGGACGGCGTAAAATTGTTTTAGCGACATCCATTGCTGAAACAAGTTTAACCATTGAAGGCGTACATATTGTCATTGATAGTGGCCTCGCACGTATGCCCAAGTTTGATCCAAATAGTGGGATGACAAAATTGGAAACAATAAAAGTAACCTGCGATGCTGCCGACCAACGTGCAGGCCGCGCAGGCAGATTGGGGCCTGGCATTGCGATTCGTTTGTGGTCGGAAGCAACCCATCATTATTTAAAACCGCAACGCATACCTGAAATTTCAGAAGCAGATTTAGCACCACTTGTATTAGAGCTTGCTCAATGGGGCGTAAAAGACATTTTATCCTTAACGTGGATTACCCCCCCACCAACAGGTTCTGTAGAGCAAGCAAAAGATCTGCTAACAGAATTAGATGCCCTCAAAAATGACTGCATCACACCTACCGGAAAAGCGCTTGCAAAATTACCTACACACCCACGGACCGCGCATCTATTAGAGCGCGGACGTGAAAACAATATGCTACCACTGGCAATTGACATTGTTTGTATTTTAGAAGAACGTGATCCGCTACCCAAACATGCAGGGGCAGATATAAGTTTACGCATCGAAGCACTAATAGCTTGGCGTACAGGAAAGCGCAGTCAAGGCGATAAGCACATCCTTGAGCGCATTGAACGTTCGGTGCAACAATGGAGAAAAATATTTTCCATCAAATCCGAAATATATTCTGTCAACCCAGAAACAATCGGATGGTTGATTGCTGCAGCATTCCCCGAACGTATTGCCAAACTCGTTGATCATGCAAACGCGCGTTACAGAATGGCAAACAGCCGAAATGTACGTTTACACGATACGGATGCATTGGTTAAAGAAGAATGGCTTGCTGTTGCGCATGCCGATGCAGGCCTTGGTGAAGGTCGCATTTATTTAGCCGCGCCTTTAAATCCGACGGATCTTAGCGAACGCATGCAACAAAACGTTCGCATTCGATGGGACGAATCAAAAGGTGTTTTATTGCAGCAAGAAGAAACGCGCATCGGAAGTTTAATTGTTTCTACAAAACCAATAAAAACCGTTGATGAAAGCATTCGAGCAAAAGCACTTTGCGATGCCGTAAAAAAAGAAGGGGCTAAACTATTCAACTGGACAGAAACCTGCCAACAATGGCAGGCACGCATTCTATCATTAAAACAATGGCGAACAAATGAAGATTGGCCAGATGTTTCGACAGAAAATTTAATTGCTACCGTTGAAGATTGGCTTCCCTTCTATTTAAAAGATGTAAAACGTAGAGAAGACTTTAAAAAGTTAAACCTGCTTGATATTTTAGAAACCATACTTCCTTGGGAACAGTCGCAGACACTTTCCAAACTTGCCCCTACGCACATACCTGTACCTAGTGGCTCGTCCATTTTATTGGAATATAAACAAGATGGTTCGCTGCCTGTATTGTCGGTAAGGCTACAAGAATTATTTGGGCTAACCGATACCCCAACAATTAATGAAGGTAAAACAACACTTCTAATACATCTGCTTTCGCCGGGATACAAACCCGTTCAAGTAACACAAGATTTAAAAAGTTTTTGGAAGAATACCTACCCAGATGTGCGCAAAGAATTACGCGTGCGATACCAAAAACATTCCTGGCCTGAAGACCCTTGGAATGCAGAAGCGGTAAGAGGTATTAAAAGAAAAACAATATAATATACATACTTAATGAAATTATTCATTCATATCCTATTCATTTACATCTTTGGCAATTCGGCTATAGCACAATCTACTTGGCTTGTGTCAGAGTCAATTGATCGAAACAATGCATGGAACAATGCCTATTATAAAGCATACAATTCGGTCGACAAATTATCTGCGCTTAAAAAAGACTCTTCAAATTATTGTTTTGACTGTAGCTTAACAAGTGTTTTATTAAAAGGAATCGAATCCAATAAAATTCCCGTTTATCAATTAGATAAAAAATACGTATTAACCATTCAAAAATGGTCTACTATCAAAAAAATAGTACAAACTAATATCGCTTCGTTGGATGATGTTGAAACAGTAACAGATGCTTTTCATTTAGCAGAGATTATCATTTATAGACGTGCTAGTACCAGCACGCCTTCAGACCTATCAGAATTGCCGATTGAATGGATTTCAATTAACATCACCATCGATTCAAAAAAAACGACACTCTATGTGCCCGCAAAAGAAAGTTTACCATTTTTAAAAACATATGCATGCAAATGGGTTCATCCTTTAAATCATCAAATAACATTATCGCTGTCGGAAGCATTGATACAACGCAATTATATTGTTGAACAAACAACATTCGTAGTTAATAGCAATCTTCTGCCAACTCCAGACCTCCAAAAAAGCATCCCGCCGAATGTTCAATCGTTGATCAACAAAGACACCCATACAAAAAAAGGATCACTAACAAATACCAACGACACCTTGCTGATGCGCCTACAAGCCATGTGCAGCGCAGACATTGGCAATAGCTACAATCGTGGTTATCACAAAGCACAGCTCGTCGATTTTTTGTTGAAATTATATTCCGAAAATAAATTAAAAGGTTATGCTTATCACACGGATGGATACTTTACAACACTGAACAAAAAAGGCTTTATTGCTCGCATGACAGTAGAGTCCTATGAAGACGATGAATATACGGCTCAGCGCATGTTGCCAAAAGATTTAACACAACTGCATTTCTTAAAAAGCTACACGCGCGTTTCCATGTCTGAACAAATCAAAACAGATTGGATTATTTTAGGAATGCCTGCGACAATATCGAATGCTTTTGAAAATAATTATGTGATTGCCTTTTTCTTTACGGATGTATTGGAGGCGCTACAAAAAACAAAATTGATGTGGTATAATGGTACAAATGAAACAGATTCGATGCGCTTAGATGAAGCGCTGCGCACACAACGCATCGCGTATAACCGCATGTACATTTTATCGATGTATGGCGACACGATTACACATATCGAAAACCAAACGACTTATATAGAAACAAAGTC
>JAYTLG010000255.1:0-6194 GCA_043729555.1 Cytophaga sp. | reverse complement strand
TTGTAAACCAAGACTTAGATGAAGGACCAATCATCCATCAAGAAGTAATCCCAGTTGACCATTCACTAAGCCCAATGGAAATGGCAGCTGCAGGAAAAGACGTTGAAAAATTAGTACTTGCAAAAGCACTGCAACTTGTCCTAGACCAAAAGGTATATGTACGTGGAAATAGAACTATAATCTTTTAATAGACTTCGCTCTATATTGTAGATAATGAGAAGATGCGCATGCGTAAGTCTTTAACAACTTTATTGCCTTCTTCTGTCCATTCTATACCGTAGTTGTCTTTAACATTCATCAAAATTGTTTTATCTTTTTTATAAGCCACAGTTGAACCTAATTTTTTCCCATAAAAATCTACCAATTCCTTTTTAAATGCAACAAGGCTGCTATCATCTTTGGTATACAATATCACTTCGATTGCAATCAATTTATCTAGATTAAAACCATACGTAATATCACCATATTCTGTAGCATCTAATGAAATGTTATACATCGTAATGGATGCATCTTCGTCAATTTTTTCGAGTGAAGTTTCCAATGCATTTGCCTTAGTCATTCCAAAGGCACGTCCTCTAAAGAGTGCACTGTCTGTAAGCATAAGTGTTTTGAAGCGCACTGAATAACCCGCCAAAGGATCTATAACAGTATCAGTAGTTGTTAATGTGTCTACTAATACCATGTCAGTGTTTTCACTCCAATTATCGCAAGCAAAAAATATTGGTGCGAATAGTACTAAGGTCAAAATGCGTACGATGTATTTCATTATTTCACTTGTTTAATGGCTAATTGTCCGCAGGCAGCATCAATATCTTTCCCGCGACTTCTTCTTATATTAACAACAATTCCTTTATCGGTCAATATTTTTTTAAACTGTTCTAATTTATCAACCGAGGTATTGGTATAGTCTGCTTCTTGAATTGGATTGTATTCTATAATATTAATTTTACACGGAATATTTTTCGCAAACGTATAAAGTTCTTTCGCATCCTGCGCGGTATCGTTCACGCCATCAAATACAATGTATTCAAATGTTATACTTGAACCTGTCATTTTACTAAAATACACCAATGACTCTTTCAATACAGCTAAATTATTGCTTTCGTTGATTGGCATAATTGTATTACGCTTTTCATCGTTTGCAGCATGCAGCGAAAGCGCCAATCTAAATTTTACTTTTTCATCGCCAAGCTTCGTAATCATTTTAGCGATACCTGCTGTAGAAAGTGTAATACGTTTAGATGCAATGTGCAAACCATCTTCGGCCGTTACTTTATCAATTCCTTTTAAAACATTTGAATAGTTCAATAAAGGCTCGCCCATGCCCATCAATACAATGTTTGATAAGGGCGTTTGATAATGTTCTTCAGCTGCTTCTTTGATCAATACTACTTGATCGTAAATTTCATAAGGCTCTAAATTACGCATGCGATCCATGTAACCTGTAGCGCAAAATTTACAAGTTAACGAACAGCCTACTTGCGAAGAAATACAAGCAGTCATACGATCATCAGCAGGAATTAATACTCCTTCAACCAAATATCCATCGTGCAGTTTAAAACCAAACTTTATAGTACCATCATTACTAACTTGCTTTTCAGAAATAGTAACGGGATTGATTGTAAAATTATTTTCTAACAAGGAACGTGTCTCTTTGGAGAGATTCGTCATGGTTTCAAAAGAGCGTGCAGATCTTTTCCAAAGCCATTCATAGACCTGTTTGGAACGAAATGTTTTTTCTCCGGACGCAACAAAAAAATCCTTGAGTTCGTCAGCACTTAAGCTGCGAATACATTTTTTTTTGACCTCTGTTTTTGGAGTTTCCATACTACAAAAGTACAACATTTAAGCCGACTAACCTTCATTATTTTCATTTCAAATTTGAATCAATAATTAAGTACTAAATATGAAAAAATGTCATTTTGATACGCGATAAGAATGATATAAATCAGTATTTATATCATATAAAAAGCTTGAATAAGTGATTGATAGCGTCATTTTGACTTCTTTTATTTTGTATATTGGAATTGGTTCAAGGTTTGAACAGCGGCTAATTGGAGGAAAAACATATGAATATTAATAATTACACAATTAAAGGACAAGAAGCTTTTCAGAAAGCATTGGAGATTGCGGCCAATAACGAGCAACAATCCATAGAATCTGTTCACTTGTTGAAAGGAATTATCGTAGCAGACGAAAATGTAGTGCCATTTTTATTTAAGAAAAACAATATCAATCCAACAACATTTAGTCAAGCATTAGATGCTGTCATAAAAACATATGGCAAAGTAAGTGCAGGCAGTCCTTACCTATCGAATGACGCAACACAAGTACTCAACAAAGCTACTGCATTATCAAAAGAATTTGGAGATGAATACATTTCCATTGAACACATGTTACTTGCTTTAATTTCAGGAAAAGATAAAGCCGCAACCTTATTAAAAGATGCAGGTCTTACAGAAAAAGGGTTAAAAGCTGCTATACAAGAACTACGTGGCTCTAGCAAAGTAACCGATCAACACGCAGAAGGCAAATACCGATCGCTTGAAAAATATTCTAAAAACTTAAATGATCTTGCACGTGCAGGTAAAATAGATCCTGTTATTGGTCGTGATGAAGAAATTCGGAGAGTATTACAAATTCTATCTAGACGCACAAAAAACAACCCCCTACTTGTAGGTGAACCAGGTGTTGGTAAAACTGCCATTGCTGAAGGTCTTGCACAGCGTATTGTTTCAGGTGATGTTCCTGAAAATTTAAAAAGCAAACAACTCATTTCGCTTGACATGGGCTTGTTGGTTGCAGGTGCAAAATACAAAGGTGAATTTGAAGAACGATTAAAGTCAGTTATCAAAGAAGTTATTGATTCTGATGGTGAAATCATTTTATTTATTGACGAAATACACACCTTGATTGGCGCTGGTGGCGGCGAAGGAGCAATGGATGCTGCCAATTTATTAAAGCCTGCATTGGCACGTGGCGAGCTACATGCAATTGGGGCAACTACACTAAAAGAGTATCAAAAATATATTGAAAAAGACAAAGCATTAGAACGTCGTTTTCAAACTGTAATCATTGACGAACCCAATACACAAGATGCAATTTCGATTCTTCGTGGTATAAAAGAAAAGTATGAAGTGCATCACGGCATTCGTATCAAAGACGATGCAATCATTGCAGCTGTAGAACTTTCTCAACGCTATATAAGCGATCGATACCTACCCGACAAAGCGATCGATTTAATGGATGAGGCATCTGCAAAATTGCGCATTGAACTCGATTCGATGCCAGAAGAGCTGGATGAAATTCTTCGTCGTATTATGCAATTAGAAATTGAACGCGAAGCTATTCGCAGAGAAAACAACTCCGAAAAAGAAACTGTTCTTTCTCGTGCACTTGCTGAATTAAACGAGCAGAAAAGCCAAATCATGGCTAAGTGGCAAGAAGAAAAACGTGTGATTGATGGCTTAAAATTAGCGAAAGAAGAAATTGATCGCTACAAAATGGAAGCGGAACAAGCCGAGCGCATAGGCGATTACGGCAAGGTTGCAGAAATTAGATATGGCAAAATTCAAGAAGCGGAAAAACATTTATTAGAATTTAATGCAGAACTTCAAGAATTAAAAAATTCGGAAGGTTCTTCGATGTTGAAAGAAGAAGTTACACCGGATGACATTGCAGAAGTAATTGCAAAGTGGACAGGTATACCTGTCTCAAAAATGCTTCAAAGCGAGCGTGAAAAACTGTTGCACCTAGAAGATGAATTAGGAAAACGTATAGCAGGACAGTCAGAAGCGATAGAAGCGATATCCGATGCGGTTCGACGCAGCAGAGCAGGATTACAAGATCCGAAGCGCCCGATAGGTTCTTTTATTTTCTTAGGAACAACAGGTGTAGGTAAAACCGAATTAGCAAAAGCATTGGCCGATTATTTATTCAACGACGACAATGCCATGGTACGCATTGATATGTCTGAATATCAAGAAAGCCATGCTGTAAGTCGCTTGGTTGGTGCACCTCCAGGATACGTGGGTTATGATGAAGGCGGACAATTAACAGAAGCCGTTCGACGTAAACCATACTCTGTAATTTTGTTAGACGAAATTGAAAAGGCGCATCCAGATGTATTCAACGTGTTGCTACAAGTATTGGATGAAGGCCGTTTGACCGACAATAAAGGTCGTGTTGCGAATTTCAAAAATGCTATCATCATCATGACATCCAACATGGGTGCGCATGTGATTCAAGAAAATTTTGAAAAACTAACTCCTGCAAACGAAGATCAAATTGTTGAAGAAACAAAAACAGAAGTGATTGACTTGCTACGCAAAACAATTCGCCCTGAGTTCTTGAATCGTATCGACGAGATTATCATGTTCAGACCACTTACTCGAAAAGAAATTCGTAAGATTGTTGGAATACAGTTTGGTTTGATTCAACAACGTTTGGAAGAAAACGGAATTAAAGTTGAAGCAAGTTCTGAGGTTTTAGATAAATTAGGAGATCTTGGTTTCGACCCACAATTTGGTGCAAGACCATTAAAACGTGTGATGCAGCGCTTAGTATTAAACGAATTATCAAAAGAAATTCTTTCTGGTAAAATTCAAAAAGAAAGTGTTGTAGGAATTACCTTAGATGATAATGAAAACTTACAGTTTCTGAATTTAGATAAACTTCCTGAATAAGCTGAAGGTTTTCATCACGTATTAAAGCGCCACTGTCTAAAATAACAGTGGCGCTTTTGTTTACAGCTGCGAGGAAATTCCAAATAACAAAAAACAAATTCCAAACAATAAGTAAACACAACAATTCGACCTGTAAATTCTTTACAATAGAAATTTAAAAAACTACGCACTATTTTTTTCCGTACGTTTGAAATTTGTTTTTTGTTATTTGGAATTTCGTAGTGAGGCACAAAAAAAGAGACTCCATTAAGAGTCTCTTTTAAAGATTGCGTAAGAACTACAGTTACTCCACATGTGTTGGGTTTGCTGTTTTTCTGTAAACAAATGCACCGCTGATATTACGACGAACAAATCTACCTGGCACATCTGAATTTATCAACTTGTGATAAATGTTGTTCGGCACATCAAAATATTCGTACACACTTCCATCCGAATATTTCACTTCAAGTACTCGTGCCTTATATTGATAATCAATCATACTTGCCGTTGATAATGTATGCAAGTATTCTTCTTTAAACGATTCAACTGTTTCAGGAGAAATACTGATTAAGAAATTATATGCTTCAATAAATTCTTTACTTTTTTCCTCAGCTTCAAGTTTAGCGGCTTCATCTCCATTGAACTTGTCTGGATGCCATTCTTTCATGAAATTTCTATAAACTGTTTTCAATTCTTTCAGTTCGATAGTTTTTTCAACACCTAACAGTTTTCTGTAATCGGCTACCTTCTTCATAACGCGTATTTTTGCAATTCTAATTTTAAGAGTACAAATATAGCTATAAAGAACAAGTTGTATGATTTATCAATAATAAAAAATCATTAAATATATCAATAATGGCTAATTTTACTACATATGATGACAAATGGAGCAATAACACCCCCATTATTGCTTCACTCCCTCTATCACCCTTTCATTAGTAGCTTATTCAATTCATCCGTATTATCTGGGTTGTCACTACATTCTGTTACATCTAAAATAAGATTTAACGTAGATTCTTTTTTCAATTTTGCTGATTTATCCAAACGCACATAACACAATACCCCTCTTTCATTCACAAAAACAATCAGATTATTTGATTCAGGATTCAATGTAATTTCTTTGTTGAATGTCCATACCGAGTTTATATTTTTATCAATCAAATAACATGTTGTTGGTTCGCAGTAGCCCCCTGTTGCAAGACTTCTAAACCGAGGATTGATAATTGTTTTTTGAGGAAGTAGATACAGTCGATCGCAATTCCAAATACCAAGTTGATTGATAGAGAAGCTTCGAACCAACTCCGTTTGCTTTTTTACTTTTTTAGTTTCTTTTTTAATTTTCTCAACCTTTGCTTCATCAACTGGCCGCGTTTCGTAGAGCGCCAAATAAATTTCGTCGTTAATGCCACACATATCATTCTTGCTCGCAATTTTCATATATGCATTAAATTTCACATGCTTGAACTGAAACGCAAGCATGTATTTATTTAAAGGTGTTTCTCGTTCAAGTATTTCAGCTGATACCAAGGC
>JAYTLG010000254.1:0-6364 GCA_043729555.1 Cytophaga sp. | reverse complement strand
ACAAAAAACTTGCTTATATTTATCTAAACAAAGATTTTAATCCGATTTGAAATTTTGTCGGACAACAATGATACTCAATAGAATACGTGCTAGAATATTCTATTAAAGGTTAATTCATATGTCAATAAAAAGTTTTCTTTAGCTGTATTGCTTACTTTGTTGTACACATTTGCAATTGAAAAAGAAACCCATTTTTGCAATTTAATATTGATTGAATTGTTCATCTTAATGATATAATTCGATCGATCTTCCAAAGAAGGTTGCCAATAATTAGAACCTTGAAAAATAATTATCTTTTTCAAGGTTCATATGTACTTCATTCGAAAAGAATTTCTAAACGTCTGCTGCACAACATCACCAGCCTCTGTATCTGAAGCGTCTATCAAATCACTGTATTCATACACAATACCATCATTTAGATTTAAACTTGCAACGGTACGCTTCATACATCAAAACCTATACCCACTCCTATTTGGCTACGATTGTTAATTTTCAGGGAATAACTTTTATCATAGGCCGTATATGCCCATACATAAAAAAACTCTTCGTCGCCCCTCACACTTACATCGGTTGACAGATTAAAATCATTGTTCGTAAGTATGCTATCTTGCTTTCCATAAGCCCAATCCTCATACGTATTCATTATGGTTCGTTTCTTTGTGATGGAAAACTTAATCAAATTATTTGTTAAATAGGATGTTGTCGAGTTTGTTTTATTTATCACGCCAGACATAGTCAGCTTTACGGCATAAACGGTGGTGTCATTGTATTGTGCCTTTGCTAAAAATGAGATAAAAAGAAAAAGAATCGAAACAGAAATCATTTTTATGAACCCGAAATGGATAAAAATAGCATTCAATATGTTCCAATTCTTTTTCTTCAACATAGTCAATTAATTCTTTTTCTTCTTTTTACTTGCAGAATCACCTGTCCCTTTTACTAAAGTATTAAAAATAGGTGTATTTTTTAAGATCATATCATTACGTACAAACTTTCCAGACTCCGTTAAATCATAATCTGCCCAACCGCCGTAAGCGCTTGCACCCTGAACAAGTGCCGATGCGGTTTCAGGTTTATCCGCGATGGACCAATTACAATAACTTATTTTATACAAGTCTAAAAACTCATACCATCTTTGTGTTTCTTCTGGACTATAATTACTATTTCCAGAGGCATCACATGTTCCATATTCGGTAACAAATAATGCGATACCTAGATCCAATGCTTTCTTCGCTTCAACACGCAACTCTTCTTTGTGCGTACCCGGATAAAAATGCAAGGTATACATGACCTTTGGATCTTTAATCGGATTCAATGCAGCTTCAGACACCAATTGCGACCATTGTCTTGTACCTACAATTACAATATTGGTAGAATCATATGCTCTAATTTTTTTCAAAACACCTACTGCATAGGGCTTAATTTCTTTATCCCATGAAGTGACTTGTAAGGGTTCATTGTAGACTTCATACAATACATTTGGTACGTTTGCATATTTCTTTGCCATTTCTGAAAAGAAACGTTCTGCAGCCAATGGATTTTTTTGAGCTTCGTGACTATGATAATCAATGATTACATAAATTCCTTTTGCAATTGCAGCGTTTACAACTTCAATCACTTTCATTTTTTCCGTATCCGGGTTTTCAAGATAACCGTCCATCTCAACCCCCATAGCCGCGCGGATTACCGTACATTTCCAATCGTCGCGCAACCACTTCACAACATCACCATTGTAATACTGTCCCATCCACTGACTCCAAAATAAAGACATACCTCTCAACTGCACCGTATCTCCAAATTCACCAACCATGTAGTTTCCTTTTACAGAAAGTCTTCCGTATTTTTCTACGATTGTTTTTTGTGCAAATACAGTTGTTGTAGATAAAAAACAAACGAACAATGCAATTCCTACTAGACATTTTTTAATCATTGTGTTCTTGTTTATATATTCCATGCTACTAATTATTCTTCTTCGTAAAATTCTTGTAAGGCACCAAAATACGATTGGTTCCAACCTTCTACAATATCTTCATATGCCTCATCTGGAATATTCGTATGTCGCAATTCTGCAGATGTAGAATTTGTTTTGTCTGCATGTAAAATAATAGTTACAATAGATGGTTCATCTTGATCACCAAAATACCATTCTTGTACAATCTTTTTACTTTCTACAAGTTCAATATTTTTGCCTTCAATACTTCCATCCCACAACGAAAATTCAGACCCAGGCTCGGTTGACATTATAGCTTCTTCGCCCGTCCATAATAATATGGTCGTGGGAACAGTCAAAGCCAAATACACCTCTTCTGGAGGAGCAGGAATAATGTAGTACTTCTTATAGTTTTTCATTCAAATAAATTAATCTGATAAAGATAGAGCTATCAAATAGTTAAAACAAAAAAGGAACCAATTGATTATTGGTTCCTTTTAAATTCGTTTTGAAAAAACAAATCGAAGACAATATATACAATCAAATCAAGCAGTTAGAAGAACGCGTTCCTCTACCGAAGTTAATTGATAAACGATGTTCACTAAATCAATAAATCTATTATTTATAAAAATAGGCTGGTTTGAAAGTTCAATACCAAAGCTCATTTCTACAAAATATAAAAATCTGTTAAATTCCTCTTCAGAAAGCTTTACATCTGAGTCAAACCGGTCAAATGCATGAATATCAACATATTTAACCAATAATTCCGATGCCAAAATTGTCATCAAAATTTGTTTTATACTCGCTCTATACATAAATAACTGATTTTAAAGGTTCAATTATCCTAAAGACAAATAATCACGTATATTCCCCTATGCCATTTGAAATTAATCGCATAAATTACTTATTTAGTATAAAATAGTACTTATGAAACGATATTTAAAGTTTTTGGGAAGTCCTGTACGTTCCAAAAATGAACTAAACAAAGAGAAAGAGAAGGATTACAAAAACATTGTATTCCTACAAATGCTTATCATTTTAGCGGCAATGATATTAAAAGAAGCATTGGCATTAGCTGGTGTTAGCTTAACGCATTCAAACATCATTCGTGATACGCTTTTTTTAACCTTAGGCGGGCTCTATGTTTTTGTCTTATGGGATTTATTAAAAAATCTTACGAGAAGCGACACATTAATTTATGGGATGTTTGTGTTGATGATCATTGGTTTGGGAGTTGCTTTTTTTGCTGTCAATCCTGTGTATGATTTTTTTGATACAGAAGATAGTAAACGCCCCTACTTGTTTTTTGTACACCTAAGTTTATTTATCATTGAATCAACCGTAATCTTCCATTGCCTACATGATATTTTTACGGGAAAAAAATTATCGGCAGAAAAAATATGGGGGGCCGCATGCATTTATTTAATGATTGGACTTTCCTTTGGTAGTTTATACGATTTAATCAACATCATACAACCTGGAAGTTTGGGTATTGTTGTAACGCAAGGTCTTGAAAGTTATGTAGCATGCATATTTTATAGCATGACTATTATTGGTGGGCATGACGCTACAAATGAAACGGCACCCATCATACAGAACCTTGGGATAATAGAAGCTGTTTGGTCTAATTTATTTATTGTATTGTTGGTAGGCAGATTATTAGGTAAGCCGGATGATGAATAAACCCATTTTTATTTCTTGACTACGAAATGAATAATGTTTGAAGTGTACACTGTTGTATCCAAAACGTGCACTTCAACATTAAAATCGTTTAAAATTTCAATAATCATATCTGAAGTTATAAAACACAACTCCTGCTCGGTTTGTTTGTTAAACATGAGAAGTTTGGTAGAGAAAAATTCTGTAAGTTTCGTCCTCTTATGTTTTAAAACTTGAGACGCATCTCCATCACGGATAATCAATACACCGCCTGTATTTAAACCTTCAAAAGAAGAACGAATCAACGCATATTGATTCGCTGTCGATAAATAATGTAAAACATCTAAAATCAATACGGCATCTGCATTTTCAACATCTACCTGCATTACGTCGCCATCTTTAAATACTAGGCGGTCACTTTTTAAATACGATTGTTGTGCAACTGTTATTTTATCCAAATCATAATCTACACCAATGATCGTTCGTTCATTTGATTGCAACATTAAAAAATAATCTAGAAATCCATAACCACAACCCAAGTCGTATATTTTACCTTTGGTTGGCAACAAATCATTAAACCCTTGATATGATTTTTCTAATTGCACTTTGATTCTGAAATACCATTCCAATACAGGGCCTTTATAAATGTATGACGACAATATTTTATTGAAGTACACCTGCATGGGCAGTCTTTCATAGATAGTCTTGTAGGTTTTATTATAAGTCGTATTCAAAATATCAACAGTCTGAATATCTGTTAGAATATTTGAAAAATCAACCACTAAAAATCCTCGTTGAATAACAAAATCTGTTTTAGCAATACTTGTCTCTGCACCTACGATTACACCAAGCATCCAACCCAGGCCTTCAATTTTCAAATCGTTGAATACCTCTGTATCCACAAGTAGAATATGCTCGCCTGTTATAACTATTTCTTCACATAACAATACAGGTATATATCCATCCTGTATTGTGTCAGATATATTAGCCGTCAATTTGTTTGAATAGAAAGTCAAATCGTGAATGAAAATAATGAGACGTTCACATACTGAAGGTGTATAATTCGTATTTACTAGCAACACGATTTTTTTATGAATTGTCAAACAAAACAATAAACTTAATATTGATTGATTATTAACACACAATACAACAGGTTGATTATCTATGTCTGCAGGAGTTTTAGCTATCTTTTTATTTAGAAAAAAAGTAATGATCCAAATGAAACGTGCGATGCAATGAATAACATATTTATAAATCCTTCTACACAATTTTGTTGAAAAAATTACACTACAAAAGAGCAAACATACTTTAACAACACATGCGAATGCAAATAAAATAATTGCCAGTATCAAATATATAAAAGTCCTAGATAGAATGAGTAATGTCAAAGGTTGTTTCCCTTTTTCAGTTCGGTCCGTGACAAACCATTTAAACAACATTGGTATAAGTATGTATGATATAAGAAAAACACAAACGATACCTATGATTGAAATGATTGCAATGGATTTCAAGGCTGGATGTTTCGCAAATATCAATGCCCCCATCGCGATGATCGTAGTGAAAGCAGATAAGAAAACAGATACTTTATACGAGGGTAAATTATCTCTATTTTCTGAGTATTTTTTCTGCAAACCTTCGGTTATAAAAATAGAATAGTCGTCGCCCAATCCAAACACAAAGGTTGAAATGATAATATTTACAATATTAAAATGAATGTCAAAAATACCCATCAAGCCTAAAATCCAAAACCAGCTAATAACCATGGGTAAAAAAGCAATTAAGGATAATTCAATTCGACCATAGGAGATCAATAAAATTAAAAATACCAATAAGGAAGAAGATAATAATATTTGATCAAAGTCATCTTTTACGATCAATAAAAATTTATTGTAAAAGAGTTGACGATCTAAAATGGTAAGGTTTTCAATGGAATCGAAAACATCATAAACTTCATTGTCCATTGTTGGCGACACACGCATACTAGCAACGACGGAAACACCACTACTATCAACCTGCATGTAATCCTTCAGAAATACATCTTGCAAGAAAGTACGATCGGCATCCTGCATAAACGTATATTTCTTATCGAGTGATTCAAAAAATAGTTTAAATGCCTCGGGTTTAAAACCCATTTCAATGGAATACTTGGTAACGTATTTTTTTACTTGGGCAATTTTTTCGGGTGACCAATATGCATTCCAATAACCAATGCGCTTAAACTGTATCGAATCAGAAGGCAATAAAGCCGAGACGCCTGAATAGCGACTAATTTGATTGTATTGCTTTAATGAATCAATAAGCACCAACGCACGTTCATTTCTATATATGGCTTCTGAAACTGTCTTCCCTTTAAAAATAAAAAAAACAATTTTACCCTTAGCAGTATCTGTTTGGTATAGGGCATTCTCAGCAGCCTTTAACTCCTTGGGCATGTAATTGATTTGCGACAAGTCGCTCTCAAACGATACTCGACTTGAAAAATAAATAAAGACAAGCGTCAGTATAAAAATCAATCCAATAATCCATTTGTTTTTTTCTGGTTTCAGCGAAACCAGCTTTAAAACCAGCGAAGCAATTTTTGTTTCTTTTAATACAGGCCTATCCTCTTTTTTTGAAGCAAAGGATTCAATTAAATGTGGTAAAAAAAATAAAGAGAACAACGATGCGCCAATCAAACACAAGCCTGCAAACAAACCAAAATCACTTAAAATTTCAGAATGCACATACAACAAACTAAAAAAAGCACCTACTGTTGATATACTACCAATCATCATA
>JAYTLG010000253.1:0-16512 GCA_043729555.1 Cytophaga sp. | reverse complement strand
CTATATCGTCCGAAGCTATAGCAGCAGAAACTCCGCATCCAGCCATCCAGTTTACACCGTAATTTGCTAATACGGCACCATTAGGAGCATATTGTTGTTTTATTTGTGCAACACCTTTCCAGTTCGGCTGTCCTGGATCTGGAGATGCACCAAGCTTACTGCAGAATGCATTTGCTGAAGTGCTCGGTAGCGAATTTGGAAATTTTAAAAACTCTTTATGACGCAAGGCCATATCATATTCAAACGTATTCCCTGTTGGTGTTGTTTGGTGTGTGACTGGGTTCCAGGTAGTAGTTGGATTTCCATGCCACACATAATTTAATATGGTACGCCATGCCAACCTGAAATCTTCACCAGCGGCAAAGGACCCAAATGTAGTTGCTGAACCATCGTTGTTTATTGTATGATCCCCAGCACTTGCAATCATTCCTTTACCATACATTTGGCCAATGATCCAATCGGCAGAAGCAGCACAACGCCTGTATTGACTAATCTCCCAGGCCGTACCTCCATTTGCAGCTAAAAAATCAGCAAACTCTTCAAAATAAGCAGGAGCATTATAATCTACATATTTACTATTTACTTGAATGGGATCGGGTTTTGCTAGTGCCCATGGATAGGCAGTGTTAGCAGCTGAATAGCGCCAGTTCGTTACCTCTCCCCAAGTATTGCCACTTTTAATATAGCCATCAATTCCTACTATTCCAGATAAGTATCCCTTAACACCTGCCTGTGCGCCAAATGGGCTTGTATCGTAATATAGGGTATCGACCATCACTTTAATCATTTTCAACGCTTCTGAATTATACGTTTGAAGATTTCCGCAACCATCATTTATCCCACCGGTAGGCCATTGTTTCGCAGCAATCAATAATGCCATTGCAATATCTACATCTCCATCGGCAGCAGAGTTAATATTTGTAGCGCCAACTCCATCTGCATCATCACATTCCCACCCAGCTAAACCTGATCCATATTTGTATGTAGGTCGTAATGGTGTGCAATCGTAATATTTTGTTACACCACTTAAGCGATTATCATGTACCCAAGCCCACAAACCATCAAATGTTGGCTTATCGGCAAAATAAGCTGCAGCCAACAAAGCATAGCCATCCCCTTCTGAAACAAATGTTCCATAATTATGTGGAACACTGTTATTGTTGTACTGCATATATTGCACACCATTCAATACCTTTCCTGGCACTTTTAGCGCACGGTGCATCATAATCTGATATGCTTCACGCATGGCTTTTTCCATATCTGCATGTGTAACACCAACAGCATTATTAGCAGCTAATGATTTACCCATTTTATATTCTAAAAATTGAGGAAAAGGAAATGCTGGATTATTTGTATTAATCTGAACATGTATAGTATCACTTGGCCAAGTTTGCGCCTGGAGGTTTGGACCAACAATGAACGCTAATACCAGAAAAATTATATTAATAACAAACCCGGCTAATTTGTTTAATTGAATTTTATGAGCTAGTTTGAGTTTGTTCATAATGTAAGTTAAACGATTTATTGTTTGTTTATTTATATTTTTTGTTTTAATAGTGCAAAAAATACCCTTACAAAATACAACTTTATTTTAATAAATACGTTGGTAAGCACCAAAAGTAACTATGCAAATAGCCTATTTCTGAAAATAAAATTCAAAGCAATTAATACCACCCAAAAAGCAATTTTTTTAACTTAAAATAAACTAAAAGCAATTTTGAACTTACGATTTAGTACCACTAAATTCTTCTTAGAATACCATAAATCATCTGAATCACCCTATCCCAATAATTGATATTTTAAAACATTTAAAAAACTAGATTATCAAATAAATACAAATTGAAAATATCGATATGCTACAGCTTAAAATAAAAATTTACTGCACAGATAGAATGTCTTTTATTTTCAAATCTTAAAAAAATCCAAATGATAATTTAGGAATAATTTTACAATTGCAAAAACCACTTAGAATGTAATTCCATGATTTAAACCCATCAATAAAATTATGTTACAGAATAAAAAGTACGAATTAAATGAATGTTAATATCTCAAATAAATATTTTATTGAAAACACCATTTATAAGAGATAATATTGATTTCAATATCCTAATAATTAATATATTGATAACAAATAATTATTATTTGAAACCGTATTTAACAAATTTGTATTAAAAATGAGTATTTACTTGATAAGGCTAAAATAATCGTAACACTTCACCTAACAATACGAATCCACTTTAGGGTCTAAGTTTTCGACCAACCACCTACTGCTGTATACTGTTACATTGCGCGAAAATTGTTCGTATTTAAGCAAACTTGTAGCTGCTATCTTAATCAAGTTTTATGAAACATCATTAAGATTATCAGGTGGTTGATCAAAAAGTACAAAGACGGAAGACGATGGTGATACAGAACACGAAGAAAAAATGCACGTTCATATTTGTAGACTATTAATACAAGCATAATCCTCAAACCCTACCAAAGCCCCTATTTTTATTGTATTTTTGCATGATTACCTACGAATTGAATTGTGAAGGTTACTGAGTTGTTGGGTATTTATGAGAAGGATTCTCATATTAAGTTATTGGAGCAAAAGCTTCGAGAAGGGGGAGCAAACAATCTTTTCTTAAAAGGGCTCTCAGGTAGTTTAGATGCCGTTGTTGCTGCAACACTTGCAAAAAGCACCAAACAAACTCAGGTGTACATCTTAAACGATAAAGACGAAGCTTATTTTTTTCAAAACGATCTACAACAATTACTGGGCGAACCTGTTTTTGTTTTTCCAGCTTCTTACAAAAAACCGTATCACTACGAACAGGTTGAAAATGCAAACATTCTGCAACGTGCCGAAACGCTTAACTATATTGTCAACAATCACAATAAGCCGTCCTACATTGTAACGTATCCGTTAGCGCTTTCTGAAAAAGTAATCAATAAGCGATCCTTGGTTGAAAATACCTTCATTGCTAAAATTGGTGAAAAACTCAACCGCGAATTCATGGAAGAGTTTCTGCAAAGTTATTCGTTTGAACGCAACGATTTTGTTTACGAAGCAGGTCAGTACGCCATTCGTGGGGGCATCATCGATATCTTTTCGTATTCAAACGAATTTCCCTATCGCATCGAATTGTTTGGTTCAGAAATCGAAAGCATCCGAACATTTAATCCCGAAACGCAGCTTTCATTAGCTACCATTCCACTTATATCCATAACGCCAAACGTACAAACACGTTTGTTGAAAGAAGAACGCGAAGCACTCTTTAGTTTTATCCCAAACGATTCGCTGATTTGGGTAAAAGATTATAATCTTACCGCAGATATAATCGAAGAATGCTTTTCGAAAGTAGGTGTACAATTCGATTCTATTCTGAAAGCCAGTGGCAACAGCACCTTGGTGACTTCTCCAGCAGCCTTATTTGAAGATAAAACATCATTCGAAAAAAGTATAGCAACTTTTTCTATGATTGAATTTGGTTCGCAATCGCATTTGCCAAATGCACAGCGCATTGAATTTGAAGCGAAACCACAACCTTCGTTTAACAAAGAATTTAACATGTTGTTAGACGATTTAAAGCTTCGCATCAATCAAGGATATAAAATTATTATTGCGTCTGAATCGCATCAGCAAATTCAGCGTTTACATTCCATACTCGAAGAGCTAGATCCATACTTACGTTTTGAAGAATTGATTTCTCCCTTACGCGAAGGCTTTATTGATTTGCAACGCAATGTATTGTGTTATACCGATCACCAAATATTTAATCGCTTTCACCGATACAAAACCAAAGAGCGTTTTTCTAAATCAAAATCCATTACGCTCAAAGAATTACGCACCCTACAACCCGGCGATTTTGTTGCGCACTCCGATTTTGGGATTGCACGTTTTGCTGGCTTAGAGCGCGTTGAAAACAACGGTCATGCGCAAGAGGCTATACGTTTGGTTTTCAGAGACGACGACTTGATGGTTGTATCCATTCACGCACTCCATAAAATTTCCCGTTACAGCGGCAAAGATGGTCAGCCGCCGGTGATGTCGAAATTAGGTTCGGCCGATTGGGAAAATAAAAAGAGCAAAGTTAAACGTCAAGTTAAAGACATTGCAAAAGAGTTGATTCAACTTTATGCCAAACGCAAAGCGGCACCAGGCTTCGCCTATTCAAGCGATTCATTTTTACAGGTTGAATTGGAATCTTCGTTTATGTATGAAGACACGCCCGACCAAAGCAAAGCTACTGCCGATGTAAAAAAAGACATGGAAGCGGCGCATCCCATGGACAGGCTTGTGTGTGGCGATGTTGGTTTTGGTAAAACAGAAATTGCTGTACGTGCTGCTTTTAAAGCTGTATGCGATGGTAAGCAGGTTGCTATCTTAGTACCTACGACCATCCTAGCAATGCAACATTACAAAACCTTCCGCGATCGTTTGTCAAAATTCCCTTGTGTGGTTGAATACATCAACCGTTTTAAAACAGCAGGGCAAATTAAAGAAACGTTAAAACGTGTTAAGGAAGGTAAAACAGATATATTAATTGGTACACATCGTGTTATCAGCAAAGACGTTGAATTTAAAAACGTTGGTTTATTAATTATTGATGAAGAACAAAAGTTTGGGGTTAAGGTAAAAGAAAAGTTGCGTGAGTTTAAAATCAATATTGATACATTAACTCTTACGGCTACGCCTATTCCACGTACATTACATTTTTCATTGATGGGCGCGCGTGATTTATCCATCATTGCAACACCACCACCAAACAGACAGCCCGTTACAACAGAGATACACGTATTTGATGAAGCATTAATACGCGATGCAATTTCTTTCGAATTGAAACGCGGCGGACAAGTATTCTTCGTTTACAATCGGGTTCGTGATATTGAAAGCATTGCTTTCTTGATAAAAAAATTAGTGCCCGATGCACGTGTTAATTTTGCACACGGACAAATGGAAGGTGATAAATTGGAAGAGGTGATGTTGAAATTTGTTGCCGGAGATTTTGATGTATTGGTTTCTACCAACATTATTGAGTCGGGCTTAGACATACCCAATGCCAATACCATCATCATCAATTCGGCGCATATGTTTGGCTTGTCTGACTTACACCAAATGCGTGGTCGTGTTGGCAGAAGTAATAAAAAAGCATTCTGTTATTTGCTAACACCATCGGTAGCAGCACTCACAGGGGACTCAAGAAAACGATTAAGCGTATTAGAAGAATTTTCAGACTTAGGAGATGGTTTTAAAGTTGCCATGCGCGACTTAGATATACGTGGCGCTGGTAATATGTTGGGCGCCGAACAAAGTGGTTTCATTACCGACTTAGGTTTTGATATGTACCACAAAATATTAGATGAAGCAATACAAGAATTAAAAGAAACCGAGTTTGCCGATTTGTTTAAAGATGAATTAGATCAACAACGTTTAAAAAACTTGGTACAAGATTGCAACATCGAAACCGATTTATCTATCCTTATTCCTGAAACATACGTTAGTAATATTTCTGAACGCTTATCCTTGTATTCGGCTATAGATAGTATTAACAATACAAGTGAGTTAGAAGAATTTACGAAAGGTGTCGTCGATCGTTTTGGACCACTGCCGAAAGAAGTAATCGACTTAACCGAAACGATCCGCCTACGTTGGTTGGCCCAAGAATTAGGCTTCGAAAAATTAACAATTAAAAACGATGTGATGCGATGTCAGTTTGTACCTTCTGACCGCACAAGCTATTACACTTCTGATGTGTTTGGTTCTATTTTAACATTTGTTCAAATGCATTCGAAAAGTTGTAAAATGAAAGAGATCAATAAGAAATTACTGCTCATTGTTTCCGAAATTCAATCTATTGAACAAGCATTGCAAATGTTAAAAAATATGCACAAACCATTACCTATAAAGAAATAAAATTGCTTTAATAAAAAAGAATGAAGACATTGTTAAAACAATTTTTAACCAGCGATAAAAATCTTGGAATTTTATTTTAAAGACGCACAAGAAGGAGAAGTTTTAAAACGAACCCGTTTATTAGACTATCTAATTAAGGGGGCATCGGCTATTATATTTATAGCTACAATTCCTGAATTGTATTATTGGATTCCAGACACAATTTTAATCGTATCCATCATTCTGTGTATTTTTGGCATTTGTTTTCTATTAAATAAAAAAGGATACACCAACTTATCCGCGAACATTGTTGTACTAACTGTTTCGTTTTTAGTGTTTTTTCAAAGTCTTGAAACTGGACTTGCCTCATTGGTATTTTGCTTTTACATGCCATTACTCATCGGTATACCATTTATCATAGACAATAAAAAAATTGGTTTAATTTTATTTCACATGGTATTACCTATTTGCCTATGTATCTACAACCTGTTTTTACACGACACAAATGCCCACACCACCGTTGCATTGAACGAAGGTTTTACAAATTTAAATGGTCAAGTTAATTTTATCTGTGCCTTATGTCAATGTGGATTTTTTGCTTGGTTCATTATTCGTGATCACTCCATTGCACAAAAACAATTATTAATAAGTAAGACGAAGATTGAATATAAAAACAAACATTTGTCAAAGACAAACAAAGAAATGGACCACTTGGTATACAGCATCAGTCATGATTTGCGTGCGCCAATTGCTTCTGCTTTAGGATTAATTGAAATAAGTAAATTAGAAACAGATCCTGAAAAACTTAAATACTATGAGTCGCTCAAAGAAACGTGTTTAAAAAGACTTGACAGCTTCATCTTAAATATTTTAAATTATTTAAAAAACAATCGACTTACACTAGAGATAGAAAATATATCGATTAAAGACGAAATTCTCCATTCCATTGAAATGAACGCAGCATCTAATCTAGATGTAAAGGTAACCTTAGAATGCGATTATGAAGGTGAATTTTATACGGATAAAAATCGATTACGAATTATATTAAACAATCTTTTATCGAATGCATTCAGGTATACCAAAGCAGATGCAACCGAGAAAGCAATTATTATAAAAGTAAAATTCGGCCACCCATACATAGAAATTAGTATCAATGATAATGGTGTTGGAATAAACCCCGAATACATTTCTAAAATTTTTGATATGTTTTTTAAAACAGATGAAAAGAGTAAAGGCAGTGGACTGGGTTTATACATCACTCAGGAAGCATTAGACAGAATTAAGGGAACTATAATTGTTTGGTCTGAAAAAAACGTTGGCTCTATTTTTACAATAACATTGCCGTGTCTAAAGGATCAAAAAGGCGAAATAGATAAAGATTTTTAGGGAACAATGGTTACTGCTATTCCTTGTAACCAATTTAATAGTATTTTTGTTCGCACTTAAATTACCCAATGCATATAGTCTCGATGATGCAAATACAGGCGAGGTACTAGCCACTTCAAACTCCACACATGCAAGCCCTACAAATGAGGAATTAACCGGTCCGCCACGGCGGAAAATTTAACCGCAAGGATTAAGGGGTCACTGATATATATGTTCCACTCAACCAATTTAAGATTAATTTTTTATTCGCACTTAAATTACCCAATACATACAGTCTCGACGATGCCAATACAGGCGAGGTACTAGCCACTTCAGACTCCACACAAGCAAGCCCTACAAACGATGAGTGTATAAACGTTACTACATTATTTTGTTTGGAAATATACCCAACATGATTATCCAAACCTACCACATATAGGTTGTCGGGCAGAGACTTAATATACATCAATACAGCACTTAAATTCGTGTATTTTTTGACATCCGTACACAAGGTGTTGACGATTGAATGTGAATATTGCTGCGCCACTTTATAGCGGTTTAAATGTATACCAGTATGTTTTAAGGTTGTTGAAACAAAATACCCACAAGCGATGTAGCCTAGCTGCGGCTGGTCACTGATGCCATTAAAATCCCATTGTGTACCATACCAATAAGGGAATATATTTTGAACCAAGGCAGCATGTAAATAGGCAGAAGCAGAATCTAATACGGTGTTTTTCTGTGCATCAGTAGTTGCCTTGGCATAAAGCGTATAAAATGCATATCGTTTGGTTTCAATACGTTGTTTCAACGTTGCATAACTTGAATAAAAATCGGTTGCGCTGGTATCCGGTATGTTACGTGAAAGAATGTTTGAATAATTTCCCTGCACAACAACCGTTGTATCTGTCGTTAACAGAACCAACGGTGCTTGAATTTGGGCACAAGCAGAAAAAATAACGGCCGTGCAAAGTATAGAAAAGAAGTGCTTCATAATGTTCTTTTCTACGCATAATGCAGGAATAAAGAAAAGATACAGAATATTTAGTGGTCGCTTAGTTTAACTGCTCCGCTACGGCGGAAAGTTTAACCGAAAGGTACGCAAAGAAAAAACGCAAAGGGCGCAAAAGATATCTATTTCTTTTGCGCCCTTCGCGAAAAACCTTTGCGCACCTTTCGGTTAATTTTATTTTGATTGATTAGATAGACCCAGCAATTTCTTCAATATCACCGTATTCACCTCTGTCATATAAGCGGCATTATAAGGCCCGTGCCAATTCATGTCCATCGTTTCACCCCGATTCCAATCGTAACAGGCATCGTCGGTTATGTAGCCGATGTAACCGCCATTAAAACCTGTTAAAATAAAATTTGCATTTTTTTCACTGCATACTTTTTCTAAAGGTGGCATCAATTCTCCCGAGTAATCACAAGGCATCGCCATCAATACGGTTTCACCCAATTGCATCAATTGAATGTCTGGCATGTCGCTACCCAAAACAGAATGAAAGACCCATGGTCGTATGCGGACATCTGTATCCAAACGGAAATGCGGTTCGCGTAAATACAATGGGAAACGATGATAATACAAGGTATTGGTATACGAATAATTTACCGTCGTATGCAACAACTCTCTTGACAAAATAGTGGCAATGGTATCTGCTTGTTTAGCACCATTATTCAATTCACCAAACGCAGGACCATGGCTGGCTACAGCACCAGCTGCATAACTTACAAAAGATGCCCAACCACTTTTCTCTAACATAGCAGATACTTTACTTGGATAATCACCCGACAAATAATCGATATGTGCATCCAAACAATTTGCATGCGCAGCATACGTAAACAAACAGGCTTCTTCGCCCGATTTATTTTTAAACTTCAAGCCACGAATAAAAATATCCTTCGGTGCATCGGGTCCTTTCAATCTATTGTGAACCGCATTTGGTGCGCTCGCACGGATGTGTGCATATGCTACAACTTCTAATTTCTGAATGGCTGCAACAATCGATTTTTCAATGGACTTAAACAATAAGTTCACATATTCCTCTGAATAATCGCCCGCCAATACTTTACCTGCAATCTTAGGTTCCCAGCCACCTGCGGCACTGTGTGTATGGGTAGCGGTTAAATACATCTTCAATTTATATTTTTCCTCAAGCTCAATGCGTACACGATCTTTTAAGGCAGGCGGAAAAATCAATAAATCCAAGCACACATAGGCAACACGCGTTGTGCCGTTATCAAATATAAAGGTACGCACGTAGGTTGTATCATGCACCGATACAGCTTTCTTTCTTATCCCATAGCCCGCTATTGGGTAAGGAAATGCAGATGGGGTAAGCTCGACTTTATGCCAACCCGCCTTTAGGGTATCGCCTTGTTTCGCAATTGAATCTACCTGAAACGTATCCAATTGTTTCATCATCGTCGCATAATAGGGCATCTCCTTGTATGGTGTGCGGTCGACCGTGGTCAACACACACACTGCTACCAGTATTGCGATACCCGTTATTATAATCAACCACTTACTAATTTTTCGAACAATACCCATTTTTACAAATTGACACTGCCAAGTTACATTCAAACTTATTGAAACACAATAAATGCAAAAGCCTATTCCTTGATAGGCTAAATAACAGGATTATAGCAGTTGCTGTTCGAGGCCTACAAAATAAAAACAGCATTCAAGCAGCTATTCCAGTGAATTTACACAGCTGTACCTATTTTTTAGAAGCAGCATTTACTTGATTGTTGGGTTTTTTGTACCTTTGTGCTTCAATAAATAATTTGGCATGCTTAGTTGTTCTAATATCTCTCTTAAATACGGCAAGAGAACCCTTTTCGAAGAAGTTTCGATTCGTTTTGCGTCTGGTAATTGTTATGGTTTGATCGGTGCAAATGGTGCCGGAAAATCTACATTCCTAAAAATTCTTTCTGGAGAAATTGACCCTACTACCGGTAAGGTAGAAATGTCGCCGGGAGAACGTATGGCGATATTAAAACAAAACCACTATGAGTTTGACGAGTTCCCAATTTTGGAAACCGTTATCATGGGACATAAGCGTCTGTACCAAATCATGAAAGAGCGTGAGGAAGTTTACGCGAACCCTGATTTTTCTGAAGCGGATGGTATCCGAGCATCTGAATTGGAAGCTGAATTTGCAGACATCAATGGTTGGAATGCAGAAGCTGAAGCAGCAGAATTATTGAGTGGTTTGGGTGTAAAAGAAGATTTACACTTCACGCAAATGAAAGACGTGGATGGTAAAATCAAAGTACGTGTGTTGTTGGCACAAGCAATCTTTGGTAACCCCGATGTATTGTTGTTAGATGAACCTACCAATGACTTGGATGTAGACTCTGTATTGTGGTTGGAAAACTTCTTAGCAGATTTTAAAAACACGGTCATTGTAATCTCTCACGATAGACATTTCTTGGATACCGTGTGTACACACGTTGCAGATATTGATTACGCAAAAATTAAACTATATACAGGTAACTATACCTTCTGGTACGAATCGTCTCAATTAGCTGCGAAGCAAAAAGCCGATCAAAACAGAAAAGTTGAAGATAAACGTAAAGAGTTGCAAGACTTCGTAGAGCGCTTCTCTGCCAATGCATCTAAATCAAAACAAGCTACCTCTCGTAAGAAATTGTTAGAGAAATTGGTGATTGATGAAATTACCGCATCAAGCAGAAAATACCCAGGTATCCAATTCCGTTCTGAACGTGAAGCAGGCGACCAATTATTAACGGTTGAAGGCTTAAGCAAAAAAGGTCCTGAAGGAAATTATTTGTTTAAAGACTTAACATTTACAATCAATAAAGCCGATAAGGTTTCTATTTTAAGTAAAGACCCATTATCCATCTCTGCATTGTTTGATGTGTTGATGGGCATAGAACAAGCTGATTCGGGCGAGTTCAAATGGGGGGTTACTACTTCGCAGTCGTATTTTCCTAAAGACAACAATGAGTTTTTCTCTGATGGAGATTTGAATTTAGTAGATTGGTTGCGTCAATACTCAAGCGACAAAGACGAAAGCTTTATTCGTGGTTTCTTAGGTCGTATGTTATTTACGGGCGAAGAATCACTTAAAAAGTGTACGGTATTATCAGGAGGAGAAAAAGTGCGTTGCATGCTTTCTAAAATGATGATGGAATCGTCTAACGTGTTGGTGATGGACGACCCAACCAATCACTTGGACTTAGAATCGATTACGGCATTAAACAATGCGTTAATGGAATTTAAGGGCACCATGTTGTTCTACTCACACGATTATCAATTCATTAATACGGTTGCTACACGCATCATTGAATTGGGACCAAACGGCTTCCTAGATAAATCGATGACCTACGAAGAATACTTAGATGACGAAAAAGTGAAAACGCAGAAGTTGGCAGTATATTAAAAATAATTGCAAGATTCTAGTTACTATCCGCCGCAGCGGAATTAGACGTAGGAAGTATATAGTGCAAAGTCAAGAACATTGATTATTTATTAACGATTATATTAAAACATGTTACAATATATTTTATATTGTAACATGTTTTTTTTTAAACCATTTCAAAAATACATATGAAGCATTTTATCAGCTCCATCTTATTAATGACACTTGTTTTTTCATCTTCATTTGCTCAAGATGAGGATGAGGTAGATTTAGGACAAATTTATGTACAAGGAAAAGCCAAATATCAAGAACAAAAATACAAAGAGGCGATTTCAATTCTAGAGCCTATATATGCAGATATAAAAAGTGCCAATACCGACTCATCATTATTTGTATACCTCACAACCATTTTAGGTGATAGTTATTATTTTACTTCTAATAATGAAAAAGCTCAATTCTATTTTAAAACCGTTGACACTTTATGTCGCAATACTACCAATCCCAAAATTACTACATTGACGCTCTACGCGCTTTCCAAACAAATAGAAATTTATGATCAAGTAGGTGATCAATTAAATACAAAAAAATGCATCCAAAAAGCTTTTGGATTTTATCCCCCCAATTCAGTTTTGAACGAACAATATGCAAACATCTTGTTGTACACAACTTCGTCTTATATTAAAAATAACGACAGCTTATCTTTAAATCAATTATCAAAAACGGAATACCCTCGATTTTTCTCTTCAACAACGGTTCCTGCCTGCGAAAAATATTTGGTTCTAGATTATGCCTTATCCTATGCTGAAAAAAATAATAAATTTAAGGAGGCTTCCACCTATTTAAACGCATATACACTTCCATCCGAACCATGTACCGAAGGAATTTTATATCACAGTTACCTTGTCTATTCGTCGCTCAATGAACAATCAAAAGTAGACAAGATACTGGAAGAGCGCTTTCCTAATTTTTATAGGTCTGCTACAAAAACTAACCACGGACCGTATTTGATATTAGCGGTTGCACAACGCAGAAGCAATCTATACGACATCGATTCGTCGATGGCATTGTTAAATCACATTGAAAACAACAACTGGGTTGAATCGTTGGGGCCATTGTATCCAAAGTATGTCATACTAAAAGCAAGCAATTACAGTTATTACAACCAATGGTCGAAATCAGTTGAGTTATATGAACAAGCACTTACAAAAGTCACAGACCCCAACATTCAACTTTCATTTTACAGCGAATTTGCAAAACTCTATGATGAGCAAGGTGATTTTATAACTGCTGATAATTATTATTTAAAAATAAAAAACGGTGCAAGTTTCGATAAACAAAGTTCTTCCTTTAGAGGTGGCTTCTATAGTAATCTAGCCTATCACAACCAATTACTTGGTAAATGGAATGAGGCCGATCAAAACTACATCCAAGCATTGACTACCTTAAACAAAACGGCCGATGCAGAATTGATCGATAAAACATTAAACAATCAAGCCGTATTTTTCTTGTCAATCGGTAAAAATAAAGAAGCATTAGAAACGTACAATAAATTACTAATAAAATATGCCCCTAATAAAAATGATGCATACATCGCCATATTAGAAAACAAAGCAAGCACGCTTTCTATCCTGAATGAATATGCACAAGCCCTAGTAGTTTACGACGAAGTGTATGCTTTATTAAAAAATAAACCCAACAGCGAAAAGAATATTTCTGAAGTTCTATTTAATAAAACATATTTATTAATTAAAGAAAAAAAATATGCGGAGGCAGAAACACAGTATCAATTGTTGTTGAACACCAATACCAATAGTTCTGAAATTTTTAAATCCAAATTGTATAGCAATTTAGCTGAAGCACAAGAACACAACAAAAAATATCCAGATGCATTGACTAATTACACGAAGTCGTACGACTTAAGAGTTAGCATGCTTGGGAAAAATCACCCTGAAATTGCTGCTATCTCTTCCAAACTAGCGCGTGTTTCGTGGGTACAAAAGGATTATACCAAAGCAGATTTTCATTGGTTCAATTCGTTACAAAATTACAATAAGCAAATAATCTATTTATTCCCTTCCTTAACTGAAACGGAACGGGTTGAGTTTTACAACACCTTTAAAAACCAGATTGAGCAGTTTAATTCGTATGCAGAACAGCGCTACAAAGATAACAAAGCTATACTCGATACCTTGTTTTCATACCAATCCATTCTTCAAGGTTTGATGTTTAGTTCAGAAACTAAAGTTCAAAAACAAGTTACCCAATCTAAATCTCCAGAAGTTACGCAGCTGTATGAAAAGTTAATTGCCAATAGAGAAGCCATCAGCGAACGTTACAACGGTAAAAATAAATTGAATGCAGATAGTCTTCAAAAGGCAAATTTTAAAATAGAAAAAGAATTGCTTTTGAAATTAGATTTAAAAATTAATCAAGATAAAATTTCTGTTCAAGAACTTGCCAGTCATTTAAACGACGATGAATTATTTATTCAGTTTATTCGATTCAGAAAATATAAGCCCGAACTTGGGGGTACCTATGTTCAATATAGCATTAATAATACAACCATTGATTCTGTGTATTATTTTGCATTGTGTATTTCTAAAGCAAGCAATTCCATTCAACCCATAGTTATAAAAAATGGCAGCTTTTTAGAAAGTAGGCAAATTAAATATTATCTCAACTGTATAAAATTCAAAAATAAGGACTCGCTTAGTTATTCGCATTTTTGGAAAGAGATAGATGTGATCGCATCAAATTATAAAACGATTTATGCCGTTTTAGATGGCGTATACAATTTGATTAATCCTGCATCTCTTACTGATACCAAAGATAATCTGTTAATGGATCGATATACATTTACGCGTTTATCAACCTCCTCTGAAATTACACAAAGACGCAACACCATTCCCAAAATTAATAATGTATTGTTGTTGGGTAACCCAACGTTTAAGCCAATAAAATATCAAAATCAAAATTTTGAGTTGGCACAATTACCCGAAACAGAAATAGAGTTAACGGATATAAACTCCAAACTTAAAAACAAATCCGTTTCAGGCAAAATGGTAACATCTACTCAAGCAACGGAAGAAAACTTTAGAAGTAATGCTGTGCAGAATCAAGTGTTGCATATTGCGACCCATGGTTTTTTCTTAAATGTTGTGGATCATAATATGGAAGAAAAAAATCTAGCAAATCCCTTATTTAATTCTGGAATATTTTTGGTTCCTTCAACATCGGCTCAAGTAGCCTCAACAAATGACGGTATCATCAGTTCGTACGAAGTGGCATCGATGGATCTCGGCAACGTGGAATTAGTCGTGCTGAGTGCCTGCGAATCTGGTTTAGGTGAATTACGAAATGGGGAAGGTGTCTATGGCTTGCAACGCGCCCTAAGAACTGCAGGCGCACGAACCATCATCATGAGTTTGTGGAAAGTGGATGATGCAGCCACCGCTTACTTTATGAAGGCATTTTACGATGACTATTTAATAAACTATAATGCTGGCAAAGCATTGGCATACGCGCAACAAGAAACACGTAAAGTATACAAAGAGCCTAAATATTGGGCGGCATTTTGCTTAATCGGTATATAAAAATAAAGGGGCTTACTGCCCCTTTATTTTTAGTTTTGAACACAGCGAACGGACAAACCACTTCGTTTATCTCCATCCAAGGGTTCAACATTTAAAGGCGACGACGATGAAACATTAATAGTTTTAGCGTTTATTGTATTAACAGATACATTAATCCACCACATACCGTAATCAGGAAGCACTTGACCCGTCTCGGAAATTATACCCGTAATGAGACCATTAAATTCTGTTGAATTTGTACCTCCTGCTGCTATTGATTTAATTTCCGTTCCAGCAACGGCATCTCCACCGGCATACGTTATTAAATTATTCCAATCGGCATCTCCACCAACATGCCAACCTGTTGGACACAATTTATTTGTAGTTACCGCGTGAAAATTATAGTAAGCACCAACACCATTTGTCTTCATGGATACAGGGTCATTATTTTTCCAAGTCATGCCTGGATTGACTCCCATTGTATCCCATGCCCCTCCACCAATACCAAAGTTAGCCACTTGAGTAATTTGAGTTCCATCGGAATATTTTGTAGTCTTTAAATTCTCCAACATCCAATTCTTTCCATTAATAAATTTTGTAGGATATATATTGCCATCAATGTCTGTTACCGTACCATTTGAAGCTACTTGCCCACCACTCGTAACAAGTTTATATGTACTAGTGGATTCATCATAAATATAAAAATTATCTTGATATGGATTGGGTAATATTTTATAGGTGTTGTTAGCCAAAACCAAATATGCTTGGTAGTGCACAGGACTTTTTTCAATTCGGATACTCCAATCACATAAATTTGAAATTCCTTCATACTTACCTGAAGGGTAAATGGTGATTTCAACATTACTACCAATCGGTTGAAACGTACAATCCTGAGTTTGAATACCCAATATCCATTTCTTCCCATTTGAACCAGACAATATTTGTTTTATCTGTGCTTCGGAAATATTCGAAGAATTTTCTACAGCAGTGCAACCAAATAGCACTAAAGAAGATAGCAGCATTAAATATTTATACATTTTTTTCATTGTTTTCAATTTTAAAAATGAACTGTAAAGGATACCGAATTTGTTAAATAACTCCACTTATTTGTTATTCCATACGTTACACTTGGTATATTGTATGCAACAGATTGATTATAAGTCATTTGCATTTTTTGTTGAAAATATTGACAGGTAAAACCTATGGCCATGTGCTGCCCCATACGTGCATGAAGACCTAAACCCGTTATAAATCCACTACCATTGCCATCTCCTAAAACAGAAGTGGAAGTATAATTGAAATTATC